>NZ_JAAVVD010000043.1:0-37426 GCF_018449755.1 Variovorax sp. dw_954
GGCCGATGGCGCGGCCCCGGTGCCAGCCGCCCCGGGCGCTCCGCCCTGCCCGGCACCCTGCCGCTTGCCCCGCTGCCGGTCACCCGGCGCATCGGTCGGCAGTTGCACGCGCGAGCCGTCCTTCAGCCGGTCGCCGCCCTCGGTCACCACGCGCTCGCCTTCCTTCAGGCCCTCCGTGATCACCACCGAATCCACCGACGAATCCCCGCGCTTCACGTTGCGCATGCTCACGGTGCGGTCCTCGTTGATCACGTACACGTAGTTGCCGGTGCCGGCCGTGCGCAGCGCCGTCACCGGCACCACCACCGCGGCGGCGATGGTGCGCAACTGCAGCTTGATGTTGACGAACTGGCTCGGGAACAGCGTGCTCTTCGTGTTCTCGAAACGGGCCTTGGCCTTGACCGTGCCGGTGGTGGTGTCGACGATGTTGTCGAGCGTGGAGAAGGTGCCCGTGTCGAGCGTGGTCGCGCGCGTGCGGTCCAGCGCGGTGACGCTGAGCTTCACGCCCTGCGCCACGCGCGCCTCGATCTCGGGCACGCGGTCCTGCGGCACCGCGAACTGCACATCGATCGGGTTCATCTGCGTGATCGTCGCGATGCCCGTGGTGCCGCCGGCCGACACGTAGTTGCCCGGGTCCACCGTGCGCAACCCGACGCGGCCGGTCACCGGCGAGGTGATGCGCGACCAGTCGAGGTTCAGCTTGGCGGCCGACTCCGCGGCCTTGTCGGTGATCACCGTGCCTTCGAGCTGCTTGACCAGCGCGGCTTGCGTGTCGACGTCCTGCCGCGCGATCGAGTCCTGGCCGAGCAGCGTGCGATAGCGCGTCAGCGTGACGCGAGCAGCCTCCAGTTGCGCCTCGTCGCGCACGCGGGTGCCGTTGGCCTGCATCAGCGCCTGCTCGAACGGACGCGGGTCGATGCGCGCGAGCACCTCGCCCTTCTTCACGACCTGGCCTTCCTTGAACAGCACGTCGGTCATGACGCCGCTGACCTGCGAGCGCAACATCACGGTCGTCAACGGCGTGACGGTGCCCAGCGCATCGAGGATCACCGGGATGTCCGCATGGGTCGCAACGGCCATGCCCACCGTGACGGTCGGCCCGGCGCCATTGCCGGCGGCGGCGCCACGCGGTCCACCTGGCCCGCCGGGGCCGCCCGGACCGCGCTGCCCGCCGGGGCGGCTGCCCGCCGTATCGACGGGTGGCCGATTGATCAGGTACCAGGCCGCGCCGGCCACGCCCGCCATCAGCACCAGCGCCACCACGGTGCCCAGCCAGCGCCGACGGCGCGGCGGCGGCACGAGGACGGTCGGTGGCAAGGGCTGGGGCTCTGGGGGGCGGGAATCCATGGAGGGTCCTGGGGTCAACGGGGCAAGGCGCGCAAGAGGGCGCTTCGATTCGGGTCGCGGCCGATGGTAGCGCGCGCATCCACAACCATTGCGACGGGTGTTCTGCCGTGCCGTAAAGCGTTTGTAAAGCGCGCCCCGACCCACTGGATTTCACGCCGGCCGGCTGCATTTCGCGCCGCCGGGCTGCATTCCGTCGCATGCCGGTCGCCGCCGCGCCCGACCATCGGCACAGTCCGCCCATCGCCTTCCAGACCACTCCTGATCGGACTTCACCATGCTGCTGCAAATCCTCTCCCACACGCCCCGCTGGGTCTTCGTGATGTTCGCCGTGCTGTTCTGGTTCGGCGCCAAGCAGTTGCTTGCCAGGAGCGTGAGCCTCGCGCGCATCACCGTCATGCCGGTCGCGATGACCGCCCTGTCGATCTCCGGCGTGCTGTCCGCCTTCGGCGACTCGCCGATGGCGCTCGCGGGCTGGGCGGCGGCGGCCGTGGCCCTGGCGGCCCTGGTGCTGCAACGCGCCCTGCCCGCCGGCACGCGCTACGACGACCAGACCCGTCGCTTCCACCTGCAAGGCAGCGCCGTGCCGCTGGTGCTGATGATGGGCATCTTCTTCACCAAGTACACCGTCGGCGTGCAGTTGGCGATGCACCCCGAGCTGGCACACAACCACAACTTCGCCCTCGCCCTCGGTACGCTGTACGGCGCCTTCAGCGGCATCTTCGCGGGGCGCGCCATCCGCCTGTGGAAGCTGGCGATCCGCCACGACCGGGCACTGGCTGGCGAACAGGCCGCCTGAACAAGCTCAACCCAAGGAGACCCTCATGCAAGCCACTACCCTGCCCTTGAACGACGAAGCACGCCTGGACAAGCTGGCCCGCCGCCGCGCCCGCGCCAAGCTCGCCTTCTTCTCCCACGCGGCGATCTATACCGCGGTCAACGCCGGCCTGATCGCGCTCTCGCTGGCCGGCGGGCGGCACTGGGCCGTGTTCCCGCTGCTCGGCTGGGGCATCGGCCTGCTGGCGCACGGGCTGTCGGTCTATGTCTTCGCACCGGGCGGCAACATGATGGAAAGCATGGTCCAGCGCGAACGGGCCCGGCTCGTATCGAAGGCCGAGCCGTGGTGAGAAGGCATGAATAAATCTGCTGCGCGACACGATCTCTCGCCTGCGGTCCTCACCACACCTGGGCACGGTTCCGGTCCTCGACGCGACCTCAGGCCGCTCGCTACGATTTCTTCACGCCTTCTGGCCGCCGCGCTGACACGTGTTACGGGCCGGTGGCTGGCAGCGCTTGCAAGCCTGGCACTGGCAACGTCCGCCTCGGCGGCAACCGGCATTACCGTCCTGCCTGCGCCTCCGGACAGCGGGCCGGTCACCGTCTTCTATCCGACCACCGCGACCCCGGCCCGCTACCAGCGCGGCCCCTTCGTCTTCCAACTCGCGTCCGACGCCCCGCCCGCGCGCGGTAATGGCCACCTAATCGTCGTCTCGCATGGCTCCGGCGGCTCGCCCTGGCCGCAGGCCGACCTGGCCATGGCACTGGTGGATGCCGGCTTCACCGTGGCCATGCCGGAGCATGCCGGCGACAACTTCCACGACATAAGCCGCGTCGGCCCGGTGAGCTGGGAGCACCGACCGAAGGAAGTCTCGCAGGCCATCGACGCCATGGCAGCAGACGCGCGCTTCGCATCCCGGCTCGACTTCCAGCACGTCGGCATGTACGGCATGTCCGCGGGCGGCCACACCGCGCTGACGCTGGCCGGCGGCCGCTGGTCGCCGGCCCGGCTCGCGCAGCATTGCGAAGCCCACCTCGCCGACGACTTTCCCGCCTGCGTCGGCCTGGCCACCGAACTGACCGGCAGCAGCCTCGACGCGCTGCGCCTCTCCGTGGCTCGCAAGGTGATCCATCACAAGTTCGACGACCAGACCGAGCCGCGCGAATGGAACGAACCGCGCATCACCGCCATCGTCGCGACGGTGCCTGCCGCAACCACCTTCGACATGAGCAGCCTCGCGCGGCCGCGTGTGCCGCTCGGACTGGTACGCGCAGGCAAGGACGAATGGCTGAAGCCGCAGTGGCACGTCGATGCGGTGCGCGCCGCGTGCAAGCCCTGCACGCTGGTCGCCGACATGAGCACCGCCGGCCACGGTTCCACGCTCTCGCCGATGCCGCCCGACCTGCCGCCACGCGCGGCGCGCCTGATCAACGACCCGCCCGGCTTCGACCGTGGCACGCTGCCCGCCACCTACATGGCAATCACCCGCTTCTTCCTCCAGAATCTCTCGCCATGAACGTCCTGCTGCTGATCCTCAAGCTCTCGGTCGTCACAGTGCTCGTCGCCTCAGTCGCCGAGGCACTGGTGCTCACCTGGCGCCATGCACGGCGCGGCGGCCCGGCCTACGACTGGAAGGCCGCCGGTGTCTCGGTGGTCGACTTCATGGTGCGCCAATACGCGCTCACCTGGCTGCTGCTCTGGCCCTTCGCGATGTGGAGCGGCGCGATGGACTGGGTCTGGCAGCACCGCCTGTGGACGCTGCCGCTGGACCACTGGTGGGGCTGGGTCGCCTGCTTCATCGGCCAGGAGTTCTGCTACTACTGGTACCACCGCGCGGCGCATCGCGTGCGCTGGTTCTGGTGCACGCATGCGATCCACCATTCGCCGAACCAGTTGAACCTCTCGGCGGCCTATCGCTTCGGCTGGACCGGCAAGCTCACCGGCAGCCTGGCCTTCTTCATGCTGGCGCCGTTGCTGGGCATGCCGCCGGACGTGATCGCGCTGATGCTAGCGCTCAACCTGATCTACCAGTTCTGGGTCCATGCCACGTGGATCCCGCGCCTCGGCCCGCTGGAATGGTTCCTGAACACGCCGTCGGCGCACCGGGTTCACCACGCGTCGAACCTCGAGTACCTCGACGGCAACTACGGCGGCGTGCTGACCGTTTTCGACCGCCTGTTCGGCACCTACATCGCCGAGCGCGACGACGTGCCCTGCCGCTACGGGCTGGTGACGCCGATCACCACCTACAACCTGCTCCACATCGAGTTCTGCCACTGGCAGGCGCTGTGGCGCGACCTGCGCTCGGCACGCTCGGCGCGCGCGGTGGCAGGCTACCTGCTCAAGCCGCCCGGCTGGTCGCCCGACGGCCATGGAACCACGACGGAGGAACTGCGTCAGCGCGCGAATGTCGCTGCAGGCCACGGCCACGCGACGGGCCAGGCCGTAGCCCGCGCCACTGAATCGGGCATCGGAAGGCCGGCAACGGACAACATGACCGCGACCCCATGAACATCCGCTGGCGCGATGCCGCTCGCCACTTCCTGCAGATCGCCGCGTTCTGCTGTGCCATCGCCGTACTCACCACGCTGATATGGCCGAGCCTGGGCTATGCCAGGCAGGTCGGCTATGCGCTGTCGAACGGCATCGTGGCATGGCTGGTCATTGAGTTCGGCCGCTACTTCTTCGACCCGCGCAACTGCCATTCCGACAGCAGCGGCGGCCACGGCTGGCCGAAGGGCTGGCGTGGGCTATTGCTGGCCACGATCGGCATCTCCTGCGGCTTCTTCTTCGGTGGCGGCATCGCCAATTTCCTGTTTGGCACAGGCCAGGTGGGTTCATCGCGCGACACGATCATCAGCGTGGTCATCACCGCCATGGCCGGCACGGTTGTCACCTTCTACTTCCACGCGCGCGGCAGGGCCGCCGCGCTCACCGCCCAGATCAACGCCGCCGAACGCGACGCCAGCGAGGCCCGGCTCAAGCTGCTCGAAACCCAGCTCGAGCCGCACATGCTCTTCAATACGCTGGCCAACCTTCGCGTGCTCATCACCACCGACCCGCAGCGCGCCGTCGCCATGCTCGACCGGCTCAACAGCTATTTGCGCGCCACGCTCAGCGGCTCGCGCGCGCTGGCGCACCCGCTGTCGGCCGAATTCGACCTGCTGCGCGACTACCTGGAACTGATGTCGGTGCGCATGGGCGAACGGCTGCAATACACGCTCGACCTGCCGGACTACCTGCGCGACGCAGCGGTGCCGCCGCTGCTGCTGCAGCCGCTGGTCGAGAACGCGATCCAGCATGGGCTGGAGCCGAAGGTGGGCGGCGGCAGCATCGTGGTGCGCGCCAGGCGACAAGGCGCGGGAAGCGATGCGCGACTCGTGCTCGAAGTCAACGACACCGGTGTCGGACTGTCGCAGCACGCGAGCACGCTCGACGAGCCAGGGCGCGGCTTCGGGCTCACGCAGGTACGCGAGCGGCTGGCCAGCACCTATGGCGATCGCGGCGCCATCACGCTCGCGCCGGCAGGCAGCGGCGGGACCTGTGCAGCGGCCACATTGCCGTTGGGCTGAGCCGCATTCATGACCTCGACAATTTGCTAGTCTCGTTCGCATGGCTCACACGCATTGCAAACTCTCTTCGCAGGGGCAACTTTCCGTTCCAGCGTCGGGTCGGCGCGCCTGGAGCCTGTCGCCCGGGTCGATGCACGATTCTCAAGCCGTGCACGATGCGCTGTTTCCCAAAGAAGAGAGCCCACCCCCTGCCAAGTCGCTGGATGAATTGAAACAGGGCGTCCGGGCCTGCTTCAAGCGCCGTCATTCCGACGAGGACAGGGCCAAGCTCCCATGACCCGCCCCACCGCCCTCATCGCAGAAGACGAACAACTGCTGGCCCAGGCATTGCGTGCCGAACTCGCGCAGGCCTGGCCGGAGCTGGACGTCGTGAGCATGGTAGGTGACGGTGGCAGCGCCGTTGGCGCCGCGCTGGAGCGCTTGCCCGACGTGCTCTTTCTCGACATCCGCATGCCAGGCCAGGACGGCCTCTCCGCCGCGGCGGAGCTCGCGGATTCCTGGCCTCTGGAAAAGGCGCCGTTGCCGCAACTGGTCTTCGTCACCGCCTACGACGAATACGCAGTGCGCGCTTTCGAGCAACAAGCCGTCGACTATGTGCTGAAACCCGTGCAGGCCGAGCGCCTGCGCAAGACCGTCGACCGCCTGAAAGCCGCGCTCGCCGCACGCGCGCCCGCACGGGACAGCGCCAGCGCCGCGATCGAGGAGACGCTCGCGCAATGGCGCCGCATGCTCTCCGCGGCCGGCACCGGCGCCCTGCCCGGTTCACCGGCCGCGCCGCCGGCCCCGCTCAAGCTCATCGCCGCCAGCGACGCCGGCAGCGCGGGCTCCACGGTGCGCATGGTGCCCATCGACGAAGTGCAGTACTTCGAGGCGGCCGACAAGTACGTGCGCGTGCTCACTGCATCACACGAGTTCCTCATCCGCACGCCGCTGAAGCAACTGCTGCCGCAGCTCGACCCTCAGACTTTCTGGCAGGTGCACCGCGCCGTGGTCGTCAACACGCATGCGATCGAGACGGTGCATCGCGACGAGGCCGGCAAGTTGCACCTGCAATTGCGCGGCCGCGCCGAGCGCCTGGCCGTCAGCCGCCTCTTCGCCCACCTGTTCCGCGCGATGTAGGCCGCGCAGGCCCCGTGGCCATCAAAAAAGCCGGCTCCTTGCAGAGCCGGCCTCGTGTCGGCAGACCTGCGGCCAGAAGACCGGCAGGCCACACCTATCAGAATAAACCTATCGGCAGGTCACCTGTAATAGTGACCGTGGCGGTAGTAGCCCCGACCCGGGCCGTAGTAAACCGGCGCGGGGCGGTAGTACACCGGAGCCGGCGCGTAGTACACAGGCGCCGGCCGGTAATAGACGGGCGGTGCGGGCTGGTAGTACACCGGCGCGGGCACCGAGTAGACCGGCGCTGGCGCGTAGTAGCCCGGCTGGCCGACGCCGATCGCGACGCCCGGCACGTTGACGCCCACCGACCAGGCCACGCCGGCGTTGGCCGAAGCGGCAGCGAAAAGCGCACCCGCGGCCACGGTGGCAGCGGCGGCGATCTTGAAAAGAGTTGAACGATGGAAGCTCATGATGTGGGTTCTCCGGTTTCAGGGGCTGAAAAAAGACCGCCCATGCAAGTATTCAACGCGCCAGGTGCAAAGCCGGTACCTGCTCTTCTGTGAAGAAGGTACCCAAAGGTAACGCAATGGCCTGCCACCTAGAATGAACAGATGACTTCTCCCGTTGACAAAGATTCCGCAAAGCCTAGCAATTTTCTGCGCCACGTGATCGAAAACGACCTCCAGCAGGGGGTTTACACCGCACGCAAATGGGGTGGCAGCCCCGGAGACGCGGAGCACCATGCCCAAGGCATGCCGGATCCGGCCAAGGTACGCATGCGCTTCCCGCCGGAACCCAACGGATACCTGCACATTGGCCATGCCAAGAGCATCTGGCTGAATTTCGAGCTGGCCAAGGAATACGGCGGCGTCTGCCATCTGCGCTTCGACGACACCAACCCCGAGAAGGAAGAACAGGAATACGTCGATTCCATCCGCGATGCGGTGCGCTGGCTGGGCTACGCCACCGACCTGGCCGACCGTCCCGACGCCGCAGGCACGGTCCAGTTGCACGAGTACTTCGCCAGCGACTACTTCGACTTCATGTACCGCGCCGCGGAATACCTGATCGGCGCCGGCCTGGCCTATGTCGACGAGCAGAGCGCCGAAGAGATCCGCGCCAACCGCGGTGATTTCAACACCCCCGGCACCGACAGCCCCTTCCGCAGCCGCAGCGTCGAAGAAAACCTCGCCCGCTTCCGCGCCATGCGCGACGGCCAGCTCGACGACGGCGCCGCCATCCTGCGCGCGAAGATCGACATGGCGAGCCCCAACATCAACATGCGCGACCCGGCGCTCTACCGTATCCGCCGTGCCACGCACCACAACACCGGCGACAAGTGGTGCATCTACCCGATGTACACCTACGCGCACCCGATCGAGGACGCGCTGGAAGCCATCACCCACAGCATCTGCACGCTGGAGTTCGAGGACCAGCGCCCCTTCTACGACTGGCTACTGGACCGCCTGGCCGAAGGCGGCCTGATCGAGAGCCCGCACCCGCGCCAGTACGAGTTCGCCCGGCTCAACGTCACCCACATCATCACCAGCAAGCGCAAGCTGCGCCAGCTGGTCGAGGAGGGCCACGTCGACGGCTGGGACGACCCGCGCATGCCCACGCTGGCCGGCCTGCGCCGCCGCGGCTACACGCCCGACGCGCTCAAGCTGTTCTGCGAACGCAGCGGCGTGACCAAGTCCGGTGGCTGGATCGACTACGCGAGCCTGGAGGCCGCGCTGCGCGACACGCTCGACCCGACCGCCCCACGCGCCATGGCCGTGCTGGACCCGGTCAAGCTGGTCATCACCAACTGGGGCGAACTCATGGGCGGCGACGACGTGCTTGACGACTGCACCGCGCCCGTCCATCCACACCGTCCCGAAATGGGCCGCCGCACCTTCAGGCTCGGCCGCGAAGTATGGATCGAGGCCACCGACTACGAGGACGTGCAACCCAAGGGCTTCTTCCGCCTGTTTCCCGGCAACAAGGTGCGCCTGAAATACGGCCACGTCATCGAATGCACTGGCGGCACGCGCGATGCGGGCGGCAAGCTGATCGAGGTGCAGGCGAAGCTGGTGCCGGACACCAAGAGCGGCACGCCCGGTGCCGATGCGATCAAGGTGAAGGGCAACATCTCCTGGGTGGCTGCGGCCGATGCCTTGCAGGCCGAAGTGCGCCTGTACGAGCGCTTGTTCGCGGCGGCGAATCCGGGCAGCGGCGAGTTGCTCGACGAGTTGAACAAGGACAGCCTGGTGACTTGCACCGCGTATGTGGAACCTTCCCTTGCGACGGCGGCAGGCGGCGCGGGCTTCCAGTTCGAGCGGCATGGCTATTTCGTGGCGGACACGAAGGCCATGGCCGGTGGCAATCGGGTGTTCAACCGCGCGGCGGGGATGCGGGACAGCTGGGGGAAATAGGGCGCGACCGATACATGACCCGATTCGAACATTTCATTGCCGTTGCCATCGCCATCACCGGCCTCAGCTTTGCGGCGGTGAGCCATGCGCAGGTTTACAAGTGCGCCTCCGGCGGCGGCCCCGCGACGTATTCCGACCATCCTTGCTCCGCTACCCAGAACGAAACACTGGATCTCAAATACCGGGTTGACAAGACAGTGCCGTCCGCGAGACCGGTTGACCACGCGGAGCGGGCGGACAAGGAAAGTGCATTGAAGCCAGTGACAGCGCCGGCTCCCACGGCTGCAGCGCCAGCCATGCCCGCGCGTCTTGTTTCGCAGGAAGACAACCTCGCCGAACAATGTGTGGACCACTACAGAAAGCATCTCGCCTACCCGCAGGGCGTGAAGATCCTGGGCAGGAAGCTGGAGCGGACCAGCGCCGAAATCAGGATCCTCGTGGACGTGCGGACCATTTCAAGTCCTGCCACGCCGGTGAGCATCGATCCGATATTCATCAATGAAAAATTCATCTGTTTCAGCGACGACGGCTCGTCGCTGAATGAGCGCAATACCCGCATGTACAGCGAACGTCACAAGAAAGGCGAAAGGCTGTAGGCCCAAATGGCCGCCCGCACGGTCGGCCCTCGCTAGACTGGCTGCATGCCGATTCCTTTTCCGTACTCCGGGTGTTCTGCGCTGAATCGCCGCTCTGTCGTGCTGGGCAGCATGGGGCTGCTGGCGCTGCCGGCCGCACAGGCGGCCAAATTGTCAAGGCAAGACAACGCAACGGTCTGGCCACGTGCTTCCCAAGTCCCTGGCGGCATCGCCCGGCTCTCGCTGGGCCCTGCCGAGCAGCGCCCCGTCGCGCACGATGGCGACGTGCCCCTGCTGGTGGTCGGCGATTCGATCGAGTGGACGGCCGTGGTCGGCATCCCGCTGGCGGCCAGGCCCGGCGAGGCGAACATCTCGGTGCTGCGGGCCAAGGGCGGCGCGTCGCGCGAGATCAGCTACACGATCGCGCCCAAGCAATACAGCGTCCAGAAACTCAAGGTCGCGCCCGGCACGGTCGACCTGTCGCCCGAGGACGAAGCCCGCTACCAGCGCGAGCGCGCGCACCAGGAAAAGATCACCGCCGTCTTCACCGAACCCGAGCCGCAGGCGATGCGCATGCGCGTCCCCGTGCCGGGCCGCCGCTCCAGTTCCTTCGGCCTGCGCCGCGTGTTCAACGGCCAATCGCGCAATCCGCACAGCGGCATGGACATCGCGGCCAGCACCGGCACGCCGGTGCTGGCGCCATTGCCGGGCCGGGTCATCGACACGGGGGATTATTTCTTCAACGGCAACACGGTCTGGATGGACCACGGCGGCGGCCTGCTCACGATGTATTGCCACCTGAGCCGCATCGACGTGAAGCCCGGCGACATGCTGATGACCGGCGAGCGCCTGGCGCTGGTCGGCGCCACCGGCCGCGTGACCGGGCCGCACCTGCACTGGTCAGTGATGCTCAATCGCGCAATGGTCGACCCGGCGCTGTTCATCGCCGGCTGAGGTGGGCATACGCGCTGGCCGAGTGATTCGCTGGCGCGCCTGCCAACGAGAAAGGCCTGGGCCAGACGCTGGCCTACCTCGACTCGACCTTCGACATCAACGGCGCCATGGCCCTGATGGTGATCCTCGCGCTGCTGGGCGTGTCGATCGTGCGCTTCATGACCTGGCTCGAAAAGCGCCTGCTGCACTGGCAGTGAGGCCGCCCTCCTCCACTTCAACTTTCACCAACCGAAGGACCTGATCATGGCCAATACCGCCCCCATGACGTTGATCGACATCCCCGGCCGCTACAAGCACATCCGCCCGGTGCCGCGCATGCCGAACTTCGCGGCATGGATCGAGGGCGTCGACCTCTCCATGCCGCTGACGGACCCGGTCAAGGCCGAGTTGCGGCAGGCGCTGTTCGACTTCGAGGTGATCTTCTTCAAGCCGCAGAAGATCACGCCCGAGCAGCACATCGAACTCGGCAAGGTGTTCGGCCCGGTGTCGAAGGGCTCCTACTTCGACCGCCGGCCCGATGCGCCCGACCTGGAGATGATCGTCTCCGACCGCGAGCGTCCGCCGGCCATCGACAACTGGCACACCGACATCAGCTGGAAGCCCAATCCGCCGCTGGGCACTGCGATCCAGATCACCGACACGCCGCCGGCCGGCGGCAACACCTGCTGGAGCAGCACCAGCAAGGCCTACGACTGGCTCTCGCCGGGCATGCAGCGCTACCTCGAAGACCTGAGCGCGGTGCACAGCTGGGAGGTCTCGGGCTTTCGCGAATACCTCGGCAAGAAGGGCGACGACGCGCTCATCGCGGCCATCAAGGCGTTCAAGCCGGTGACGCATCCAGTGGTGCGCCTCAACCCGGAATCGGGCCGCAAGTGCATCTTCGTGAATGCCGGCTTCACCCGCAACATTGTCGGCATCGACCGGCACGAGGCGTGCGGCATCCTGCACTTCCTGCTCGACTGGCTGCGCAAGCCCGAGTTCATGGTGCATCACCAGTGGGAAGCCGGCGGCATCGCCGTCTGGGACAACCGCAGCACGCAGCACTACGCCGTGGCCGACTACTGGCCGCACTACCGCGTCAACCAGCGCATTACATTCGACGTGCCGGAAGCCTCCGCGACCGCTGGCAACCCTTGACAGCAAGCATTGAGGGGAGAAACAAGTTCATGGACAAGATGGGCGAGCACGGCTTCAGGGAGTACCTGGAAGTGAAGGCCGTGATGGGCTACCAGCCGGCCTGAGAGGGATGGCGGCCGGTCATACCGGCCGCTTGTAGACCACGCCCATCACGGTGCCGTTGTCGTCCACGCTGCACACGGCGCTGCGGCCAGACGGCCCTACCTTGAGGTTGATGGCATAGACGCCATCGACCGTCGAAGTGCCACTGGCCACGACGATGTCCGAGACAGGCACCTTCAACTTGCGCGCCGAGGCGTTGACGCAGTTGGCCACGGCGCGCTGCGGGGCGCCACCCACGTTGGCCGCTGACGTCGGCACCGGCCAGTCCAGTTGGTCGGAGGTGCTGCTGCAAGCCGCGAGGCAGCCGACCGTGGCGAATGCCGCCAGCATCCTTGCGCCGAAGAAGTTCTGCATGACGTTCCCCCGATGATGTCGTTGGATACTAATCCAGCACGGTAGAGAACCACAGCGCCTCGCCCTGGCCCATCCCGGCCCGGCCTACCGGACGATCGGCCGCGTCAGGTACACCGCCTCCCGCCCGACGACCGGCTCGCGCGTCGGCATGAACACGGTGCAGTCGTCGCAAGGCGAACGGATTTCCTCCGCGCCGTCTGTGCCGATCAATTCACCCTTGGCAAAGGTCTCGAAGCCGATCAAGGGGCGCGTGAAGGCGAAGTCCGTTGTCTTGACCATGAGCGTCTGCAGCAGTTCGAAGCGGCGTTGCGGCTCGGCCGCGGGCGGTGCCGCGCGCTCGACCAGGCCGAAGTGCGCGAGGAAGCGCATGGTCACCTCGATGGCGAGGTCCGCCGTGGCGCGCTTGAAGTGCTGGCCGCATTCGACCACCATCGCCGCACCCGGCGCGTCTGCGCCCGCATGCCGGCCATGCTGGATCAGCGGCGTGCCGGAGCCCAGGCCATTGGGCATGACAAGGTGCACCGGCGGCAGGCCGATGGCCAGCGCCGCGTCGGCATTGCGCGCGAAATCAGGATAGACCCAGAACGGCACCACGTCTTGGCTGGTGGAGTGGATGTCGAGGATGTGGTCGGCCGCCGCCACCACCGGGCGCAGGGCGCGGGCGCGGCGCAGCTCGGGGCTGTCCTCGGCGCCTTCGAGCAGTTCGTCGGACCAGATGCGGTTCAGGTTGTGGACGATCTGGCGGTTCTCGAAGGGACGGTCGATGTCGAAAGCGTCATAGGCCTCGACATGCGCGAAGCTCACCGTCAGCGTACCGACGAGAGGTCGCACGCTGGTGTCGAGCAGGTGCCTGGCCGCGACCATGCCGCAGATCTCGTTGCCGTGCGTGAGCGCATTGATCAGCACATGCGGGCCGGGCTGGCCGGATTCGAAGCGATGCACATAGTCGATGCCGGTGTTGCCCTGGCGATAGGCCGACAGGTCGCCCTGCGTGACTTCGATGAGGGCGGCGGATGGGGCGATGGTTTCTGCGGTCATGGATTGTGGGGAGTGCGTTGCGCGCCAGAGTTTGCTACACCTTGGCAGGTCGCGCTGTCGGCAGGTATTCCGACACACGCAAGCCCTGCAAAGACGCTCTAATGGGGCGACCCATCAACGAGGAAGGAAATGACATGTCCCAATTCGCCACGGTGACAGGCCACGTGACGTACACGCCCGGCGACGGCACGCCGATCCCGATTCCGAAGGGCCGCATCGAAGTCGAGTTGACCTTCGACAGCGCCACCCTGAGCTGGGAGGCCGAGCGCGGCGTGGTCGGGCTGACCGCCATCCCGCGCATGCAGTTCGACGAGTACGTGGAGGACGGGAAGATCGTGATGGAGTAAACACCGGGACACATCGCTCATGAAGTTCACCCTCCCCCGCTGGCTGCCCCTGTCCGCCTGCGCCAGCGCCATCGCAGCTTCGATCATCGGCTGCACCTCTCCCTCCGCCTCTTCCCCGGCCAACATGGCCGGCGCCGCAGCCCCGAGCTGGCGCGTGGACGCCGCGTGGCCCAAGCCGCTGCCCAACAAATGGATCCTCGGACAGGTCAGCGGCATCGCCACCGATACCGACGACCACGTCTGGGTGTTGCAACGCCCGGGCAGCCTCACCGAAGACGAACGCAGCGCCGCGCTCAACCCGCCGCAAGCCAACTGCTGCACGGCCGCACCGCCGGTGCTGGAGTTCGACGCGGCCGGCAACCTGCTGCGCTCCTGGGGCGGCAAGGGCGCGGGCTATGACTGGCCCGAGAACGAGCACGGTATCCACGTCGATGCCAAGGGCTTCGTGTGGATCACCGGCAACGGCGACAACGACGGCCAGGTGCTCAAGTTCACCCGCGACGGCAAGTTCGTGATGCAGATCGGCAAGGTCGGCCCGCAGACCGGCAGCGCCGACACCACGCGCCTGGGGCGCCCAGCCGGCGTGGAGGTCGACATGGCGGCCAACGAGGTCTACGTGGCGGACGGCTACCACAACAACCGCGTGATCGTGTTCGATGCCGACTCCGGCGCCTTCAAGCGGATGTGGGGTGCCTACGGCAAGCCGCCGATCGCCGTCGGCAAGCCCGATGGCCGACGCACCACCGCACCTACGGCCGCTCAATTGCAGACCTTCGGCAGCCCGGTCCATTGCGCCCGCGTGGCGCGCGACGGCCTGGTCTATGTGTGCGACCGGCTCAACAACCGCGTGCAGGTGTTCCGCAAGAACGGCGAGTACGTCAAGGAGTTTTCCGTCGAGCCGCAGACGGCCGGCAACGGCGCGGTGTGGGACATCGTGCTGTCGCGCGACCCCGCGCAACGCTGGCTGCTGATGGCCGACGGCCGCAACAACCAGGTGCTGATGCTGTCACGCGACACCGGCGCGGTGCAGGGCCGGCTGGGCCGTGCGGGGCGCTATGCGGGCGAGTTCCATTGGGTGCACGACCTGGCGGTGGACTCGCAGGGCAACCTGTATGCGGGCGAGGTCGACACCGGGAAGCGGGCGCAGAAGTTTGTCGTGAATCGCTGAGGGAGTCGAAATTCGGGCAGCCGAACGCATTCAGGCCGCAACGATTCAGTGGCCGCCGCCCAGGTACGCGGCCTTCACCGCCGGGTCGTTGCGCAGCTTTTCGGCCGGCCCCTCCACCGAGATGCGGCCGTTTTCCAGCACGTAGCCGTAGTCGGCCACGCCCAGCGCCGCAGCGGCGAATTGCTCCACCAGCAGCATCGTCACGCCCTGCGCCTTGAGGCGCTCGATGATGCGGAACACCTCGGCCACGAGGATGGGTGCGAGGCCCATCGACGGCTCGTCGAGCAGCACCACCTCGGGGTTGAGCATCACGGCGCGGGCCATCGCGAGCATCTGCTGCTCGCCACCCGACAGCGTGCCGGCCAACTGGGTGCGGCGCTCCTTCAGGCGTGGAAACAGTTCCAGCGCGCGCTCCAGGTCGCCGGCCACATCGCCCTTGGGGCGGCTGCCGGTCAGGCGCGGAAACGCACCGAGCGTGAGGTTGTCGGTCACCGTCATGGTGGCGAACACACGCCGGCCTTCGGGTGAATGCGCCAGGCCCAGCTTGGCGATGGTGTAGGCCTCCAGGCCGTCGATGCGCTTGCCGTTGAGCGTGATCTCGCCACCCGTGGCGGCGATCATCCCGGACACCGCGCGCATCGTGGTCGTCTTGCCGGCGCCGTTGGAGCCGATCAGCGTGACGACCTTGCCCTTGGGCACGTCCATCGAAATTCCGTGCAGCACCTGCACCTTGCCATAGCCGGCCGAGAGATTGTGGATTTTCAGCATGTGTGGTTCTTTCTCTCTCAGGCGGGCTGCGTTTCCTGGCCGCCCAGGTAAGCCTCGATCACCTTCTCGTCGGCCTGCACCTTGGCGGGCTCGCCCTCGGCGATCTTCTGGCCGAAGTCCAGCACCGAAACCGTGTCGCACATGCTCATCACCACGTCCATGTGGTGCTCGATCAGGATCACGGTGATGCCGTGGTCGCGGATCTTGCGGATGATGGCGATCAGTTCCTTGATGTCCGGCGCGGTCAGGCCGGCGGCGGGTTCGTCGAGCAGCAGCAGTTGCGGGTCGAGCGCCAATGCGCGTGCGATCTCCAGCAGGCGTTGCTTGCCATACGGCAGGTTGCGCGCCTCTTCCTCCGCGAACTCCTCGAGCCCGACGAACTTGAGCAGTCCCAGCCCGCGCTTCACCGCCGCCGCGCTTTCGCGCCGGTAGCGCGGCGTGTGCACCGCCACGTCGAGCAGGTTGCTCGCGAAGGTGTGATGCAGGCCCACTTGCACGTTCTGCAGCGCGGTCATTTCGCCGAACAGCTGCACGTTCTGGAAGGTGCGCGCGATGCCCGACAGGGCAATGTCCGACGAGGTGCGCCCGACCAGCGAGCGCCCGCCGAAGCTCAGGCTGCCGGCCGTTGGCACGTAGATGCCGGTGAGCACGTTCATCATCGTGCTCTTGCCCGAACCGTTCGGCCCGATCAGGCCGTGGATGGTGCCGCGCTTGACGACCAGGTCGACGTTGTTCAGCGCCTTCAGGCCGCCGAACTGCATCAGCACGCCGGAGGCTTCGAGCACCCGGTCGCTGCCGCCAGCGCCGGCCGCCTTCGACACCGCATCCGCCGCCGGCGCACCTTCCACCACCACGTCCATCTGCGGCTTGGGCCGGCGCAGGTTCAGCGCATTGCGCACGAAGCCGACGATGCCGTCCTGCAGGTAGTAAACGACGAACAGCATGATCACGCCGAAGATCGACAGGCGCCAGTCGGTCATGGTCTCGAGCCAGAAGGACAGGCCCGCCAACGCGATGCTGCCCACTACCGGGATCGCCATCGCTGCGGGCGTGGCCTTCTGCCGCTTCACCGCCACGACGGCACTGATCGCCACCAGCACCGCCAGCGCCACCGACACGTAGCGGAACAGCACCACGTCATCCAGCAGCTTGGGCAGCAGCACGATGATGGCCGCGCCGATCAGCGAGCCGATGCGGCTCTTGCGCCCGCCCATGATCACCGCCAGGAGGAACAGCACGGTCAGCTCGAAGTTGTACGAGTTGGGCGAGATGTACTGCTCGGAGTACGCGTACAGGCTGCCCGCCATGCCGGCAAAGCCCGCGCTGATCACGAAGGCGTAGACCTTGTAGCGGTAGACGGAAACGCCCATGCAGTCCGATGCCACCGGGCTGCCGCGCAAGGCCTCGAAGGCGCGGCCCAGGTGCGAGCGCAGCACGCGGTGCACGATGATGAGGGAGATGCCCAGCATCACCGCCACCAGCCAGAAGAACTCGCGCTCGTCGAGCTTGTGGCCGAACAGCGGCGGCTTCTCGAGCTTGATACCCATGGGACCTTCGGTGATGAAGGTCATCTCGTTGATGAGGATCTGGATGATGGTGCCGAAGGCCAGCGTCACCATCGCGAGGTAGGGGCCGGTCACGCGCAGCGCGGGCAATGCGAGGATCGCGCCGAACACGGCCGTCACGCCCACTGCCGCCAGCAGCGACACCATCAGCGGCGCGCCCAGCTTGAAGACCAGCACGCCGGCGGTGTACGAGCCGATGCCGAAGAGGCCCGCATGGCCCAGCGAGACCTGCCCCGTGTAGCCCACCACGATGTCCAGCCCGAACAGCAGGATCGCGTAGATCATGATGGTCTCGAGCAGGTGGATGTAGTACGGGTTGTGGATCGCCACCGGAAACAGCATCAGCAGCGCGAAGCCGATGATGGCGAGAAGGAATCTGGAAGTGTTGTTCATGTCTTGCCGACTCGCCCCTCAGACCTTCTTGATCGCCGATTTGCCGAACAGGCCCGCCGGCCGCACGGCCAGCACGATCAGCAGCAGCACCAGGCCTGGCACGTCCTTGTAGCCGGTGCTCAGGTAGAAGCCCGTAGTGGTCTCAGCCACGCCGAGGATGATCCCGCCCACCACGATGCCCATGCCGCTGGTCAGCCCGCCGATGATGGCCACGGCAAAGGCCTTGAGGCCGAGCACCGCGCCCATGGTCGCGCCCGTGAGCGTCAGCGGCGCGATCAGCACGCCGGCGAAGGCCGCCGTCATCGACGACAGCGCATACGAGAAGGTGATGACGAGCCCCGTGTTGATGCCCATCAGCTTGGCTGCATCGCGGTCGTTGAAAGTCGCAACCACGGCCTTGCCGTAGATCGTCTTGCGGTTGAAGAACTCGACCGCCAGCATCATCAGCAACGCACCGCCGACCACCAGGATTTCCATCGGCAGCACGTTCGCGCCGAGGAACTTGAGCGGCGACTCCGGCAGCGGCGACGGGAATTTCAGGTCGTCGCGACCCCAGACGTTTTCAGCCACGTTCTTGAAGATGATGCCAAGCGCGATGGTCGACATGATCCAGCCGAACTCGCTCTTGATCTTGATGGCGGGTCGCACGCCGATGCGCTCGACCACCGCGCCCTGGAAGGCGCCGAACACGCAAACGATGGGGATCATCAGCCAGTAGTTGACACCCAACCCGACCAGCGTCAGGCCGACCAGCGCGCCGAGCATCAGCGCATCGCCCTGGCCGAAGTTGAGGGTGTCCGACGTGGCGAAGGTCAGTTGGTAGCCGAACGCGATGACGGCGTAGATCATCCCCAGCGCAATGCCGCTGAAGATGAGTTGGGTAAGGATTTGCATGGCGTTCCCGGGAAATTATTCTGGCCGGCCCGCGACTTTCGCAGGCCTCAAATGCAACGCGCCGCCGCAGGCTGCCAGCACTGCGGCGGCGCGCGCATCGGCGTCTGTTACTGCTGTTGCTTCATCCGGACCTGGCCGGCGCTCTTCTGGTCTTCCGCATTCGCGAAGATCACGCGGCCCTGGCGCACTTCGCCGAACACCGGCATGTTTGCGGTGATCGCGTCATGGTCGGTCTTGGAGAAGGGCTTGTTGTAGGTGGTGACCACGCCTTCGACCGGCGTCTTCAGGTCTTCCAGCGCGGCCTTGATCGCCGGGCCTTCGGTGCTGTTGGCCTGCTTCATGGCCGCCGCCAGCAGGTAGATCGAGTCGTAGCCCTGCGCGGCCGAAACCGGCGAGTCCATGCGGTTGTTCTTCGGCTTGAAGGTCTTCACGAAGTTTTCGATGAAGGCCTTGCGCTTGGGCGTGGTCGGTTCCTGGATGAAGGTCTGCGGCATGCGCGCACCCTCGCCGCCGGGGCCGGCATTGTCGATGAAGTTGGCCATCGCCAGCGTCCAGCTGCCGACCATCGGCACCTTCCAGCCCAGCTTGGTCATGCCGTTGGCGATCTGCGCCAGCTCGGGGCCGATGCCGTAGGTGAGCACGGCTTCGGCGCCGGCTTCCTTGGCCTTGAGCAACTGGGCCGTCATGTCGACGTCCTTGATGTTGAACTTCTCGACGGCGACCGGCGTGATGCCCTTGGCCTTGAGCGCCTTCTCCAGGTCCTCGCGGCCGAGCTGGCCGTAGTTGGTGGAGTCGGCCAGGATCGCAACCTTCTTGTAGCCGCGGCGGGTGACCGCCTCTTCCACGATCATGGGCGCCTGGATGCTGTCATGCGCGGCATTGCGGAAGATGTAGTTCTCGGGTTCCTTGTCGAACTGGTGGGTGACGATGGAGCCGGTGGCCACGTTGTTCATCACCGGGATCTTGGCTTCCTGGAAGAAGCGCTGCGAGGCCAGCGCCACGCCGGTGTTGATATACCCGACGGTAGCAACGACCTTTTCCTTGTTGATCAGCTCTTGCGCGATCTGCACGCCGCGCTCGTTCTTGGCTTCGTCGTCGCGCTCGACCAGCACGATCTGGCGGCCCAGCACGCCGCCGGCCTTGTTGATTTCTTCGGTGGCCAGGCGCACGCCGTCGCGCATGCTCACGCCCATGGACGACGAGCCGCCGGTGAAGGGGCCGTCCACGCCGATCTTGATGGGGTCGGCAGCGAACGCGCCAGCGGAGCAAACAATGAGGCCGGCCATGGCCAGGCGGTGAAAACGAAACAGCATGAAAAGTCTCCGGATAGGGTCAGTGGCCCGTCAGCGGTCCACATGAAAAACGACGATGCCACCGTCGCACGATGACCTCGGAACTTAACTAAAAGTAACGCCCCGGGCAGAGAGTGACAACCCTAGCGAAAACCAGTCGCTCGTGTAAGCCAGCGATAAGTTTCGCGTGGGTGCAAGCCGCTTGCAAACGCATGAACCGGTCGACGGGTGCGATGCTAGCGCCTGCCGCCACCCCGGCCGCCGCCCCTCCCCGAACCGCCGGACCAGCCATAGCCGCCATAGCCGCGCGCGTAACCGGGCCTCGCTGCATAGCCATGGCCGTAACCGTATCCGTAAAAAGGCCGCGCGCCGTAGTACGGATAGCGTCCATACCAGCCGTAGGGCCTCCCGTAGCAGCAGCCGCCATAGTAGGCGCCGCCCACGTACAGCCAGGGCGCAAGGTACGGGTCGCCATAGTAGTAGGGATAGCCATAGGGGTATGCGGTCGCGTAGCTACCGTCCGCCGGCACGGCGACGCAGCCGGCGAGCGCGAGCAATCCGCCCAGCGCCATGGCCAGCCCGCCATGTTGAATCCGTTGTTTCATGTCGCCTCCTTGCAAGCACCCATGTTGGGCTCATTGAACGCCGCCGCATCGCGAATGTTGACAGGGATTGCCCACGCCCGCGCGCAGCGCGATCATGCGCAGCAGCCCTGTCCGCGGAATCACTGAAATGGGCGGCAAGGGCGGCCGTATCGGGCCGACAGCGCCGATCCGTTTCAGTGATCCAGTGGATCAGGAGCATCGAATGGCCGAACTGAAATCCGCCTCAGAACTCGCCGCCGCGGCCAGCAAGCCCTACCCGGGCGACAGCGCCGACTACCGCCGCGCACGGACCGCCTTGCTTGCCGAGGAGATCGAACTGCGCCGGCACATCGAGCGCGTCGCCGCGCAACGCCGCGCGCTGCCGCTTGGCGGCGAGCCGCCCGCCTGCGAATTCGAGGACGAGAACGGCAAGGTCGTGAGGCTCGACGACATGTTCGGCGCACACGACACGATGGTCAGCTACTTCTGGATGTACGGGCCGCAGCGCGAGCGGCCGTGCCCGATGTGCACCGCCTTCCTTGGCGCCATCGACATCCCGTCGCGCGACCTGGCGCAGAAGGTCGCGCTGGCGGTGATCGGGCGCTCGCCGGTCGCTCGCCAGCTGGCCTTTGCGCGCGAGCGCGGCTGGCGGAACCTGAAGTTCTACGCGACCGTCGGCGACGACTTCGCCCGCGACTACCGCGGCCTGGCGCCCAACGGCGACGAATGGCCGGCGCTGGACGTCTGGGTCAAGCGCGACGGCAAGATCCACCACTTCTGGGCCGGCGAATTGGGCGGCACCCAGGACCCGGGCCAGGACCCGCGCGGCGCACCCGACCCGACACCCCTGTGGAACATCCTCGACCTGACGCCCGCGGGGCGCGGCACCGACTGGTATCCGAAGCTGGCGTATTGACGCGGGCTGCTTCCCGCCGGATCCGGCCGTGTCCTGAAGATGACTGCCAGGGCGGCGATCAAGCGGCCGCGTCCGGCTCCGCGGGCCGCGGCGTGGCCGTGGGCGCGTCGTCGCCGCCGCGCTGGGGCTTCTTCTTTTTCGAGCGTGCGGCCTTCTTCTCGGCACGCTCCGCATCGGCCTGCAATCCCGCCGCGAGCCACTGCGAGAAAGCGTCCGGCGTCTCCAGCGTGATGCGGCCCATGCTGCCGTTGCGGAACTCGTGCATCACGACTTCGGCCGCTTTCTGCGTGTTGACCTTGCCCTTGCCCAGCAGCGCACCGCGCTTGCGGGCGATCGCTTCCAGCGCCTCTTCGTCGGACAGATCCGCGATCGATTCGGCGAGCTTGAATCGCGCCTCCACCAGCCCCGCATAGTCCTTCTTCAGCGTCGCCAGCAGTTCCAGCGCGACCAGTTCCTCGTCGTATGCATTCCGGCCCACCGCACCGCTGGCCGCGAGGTTGAAGCCGCTCTTGGGCACGATGATGCGCGGCCACAGCATGCCCGGTGTGTCCCACAGGTAGAAGTCGTCGGCCAGCACGATGCGCTGCTCCAGCTTGGTGATGCCGGCCTCGTCGCCGGTCTTCGCCTTCTTCGTGCCGGTCATGGTGTTGATGAGCGTCGACTTGCCTACGTTCGGGATGCCGCAGATCAGCACACGCATCGGCTTGGCCATGCCGCCGCGGTTGGGTGCGAGCTCGTGGCAGGCGGCGATGAGGCGCTGCGCTGGCGTGCTCAGGCTGGCGTCGAGGCCGATCGCGCGCGTGTCCGGCTGGGCGTTGTAGTGCGCGAGCCACTGCGCGGTGCGCTCGGGATCGGCCAGGTCCTGCTTGTTGAGCACCTTGAGGCCCGGCTTGTGCCCGGTGAGCTCGGCGAGCATGGGGTTGGCGCTGGAACCGGGAAGCCGGGCATCGAGCAACTCGATCACCACGTCGATGTCTTTCACGCGTTCTGCGATGGCCTTTTGCGTCACGTGCATGTGACCGGGGAACCACTGGATGGCCATCTGTGTACTTTCTCTCACTCGGTGATCTGGCTGAAGAACCGCATTGTCAACGACCCATAGAATTCGCTCGATACAACATCCGGGGAGGATCCAGACATGCTTCGACGCCACGCATTGGCACTCGCGATCGCGATTGCCGCTCCTGTTTCAGTCGCCCATGCGCAGCGTCCCGGGGCGCCCCAAGGCCCGCTCATCACGGGCTTCCTGTGCTGCAACATGTACACCTACGGCTCGCAGATGGGCGATGGCAACTATCGCGAGGAGGGCACCAGCCTGCTCCCGGTCGGCACGCCAACCCAGGTCACTGGCTACGAGCGGCACTTCATCTACCTTTCGGTCGGCGGCAAGACGCAGCGCCTCAAGAACGACTACAGCCGTGACGTCGCCCTGACACCGTTCGCCTACCGATACGTCGTCAACGAAGACCCCCGCGTGCGCATCGGCGCATTCGAGCCACGCGTGCGCGACGCGATCCTCGCGGCCAGGGTCACCGAAGGCATGACGCGCGAACAGGTGACGATGGCTGTCGGCTGGCCCATCGCCAGCGAAAATCCGCGCCTCGAGGCCGACGTGTGGCGCTACTGGATCGACTCCTGGTCGGAGTACCAGGTGGCCTTCGACAAGGCGGGCAAGGTCAAGGGCGTGACCGGCACGCCCGCGGTGCTGGACCGGGTGTTGTACACGCCGCCGCAATAGCCAGGCTAGCCGGCGGCCTCGGCTGACCGCTGTCGCACACGTTCCGTGGCGTTCCGTCGCTCTCCGGTTGGCGCCCATAGAATCCGCGCGCACTCCACTTCACGGGTCAGCCCACCATGCTCCAACGCCTTGCGCTGGCAGCCGCTTTCGCGATTGCCGTTCCCTTTTCCGCCGCGCATGCCCAGCGGCCGGCCAGCCCGCCGGGTCCGCTGGTCGCGGGCTACCTCTGCTGCAACATGTACACCTACGGCAGGCAGATGGGCGACGCAAACTACCGCGAAACAGGTACCAGCCTCGTGCCCGTCGGCACGCCGGCACAGGTCACGAGCTACGACTTCCGCTTCGTCGACACGATGGTCGGCGGCAAGCCGCAGCGCCTCAAGAACGACTACAGCCGCGACATCCGCATGCCGGAGTTTGCCGGTCGATACATCGTCCAGGAAGACCCGAAGCTGCGCATCGCCGGCTTCGAGCCACAGGTGCGCGAGGCGATCCAGGCCGCGAAGGTCACGGAGGGAATGACGCGCGAACAAGTGATCATGGCCGTCAGCTGGCCGATCACCAGCGAGAACCCGCGCCTCGAGGCCGACGTGTGGCGCTACTGGATCGACTCCTGGTCCGAGTACCAGGTGTCCTTCGACAAGGCCGGCAAGGTCAAGTCGGTCACGGGCACGGCCGCGGTGATGGTGCATTACACCTCGCCCAACTAGTCACGGACGCCAGCCTCGCAGGCTGAACCCCGTCATGCGTGGCCACGTCGGGTCTGCCCGCTCGACACGTTCCGATACGGGTACTACAGTCCGCCTTCTCTTGGGTCACGGACAGCCCGCATGAGATCCCGCGCGGTTTGCCAGCGGTGCAAGAGAGCCTTGTCAGTGCATATCCAACAACGAAGGAGACGCAATGAAGAAGTCGGTTCTTGTATTCGTCGGCGCGGCCCTGGCCGCCCTCCTCGCCGCCACGCCGGCAATGGCCCAGAAGAAGACGCTCGCGGTGGTGGTGAAGGGGCTGGACAACCCCTTCTTCACGGTGCTCGGCGATGGCTGCGCGCTGTGGAACAAGGAGAACCCCACGTCCGAATACACCTGCCTCTACACCGGTCCCGCCTCCAGCGCGGATGAAGCCGGCGAAGTGCAGATCGTGGAAGACCTGATCAACAAGGGCGTGGCCGGCATCGCCATCTCGCCATCCAACGCGCCAGCCATGGGCACCATGCTCAAGGCCAAGGCGCCGAAGATGCCGATCATGACCATCGACGCCGACCTTTCGGCGGCCGACAAGGCGCTGCGCAAGACCTACCTCGGCACCAACAACTACGACATGGGCGTGCTGATGGCCAAGCACCTGAAGGCGCTCAATGCCAAGGGCGGCACGGTCTGCATGCAGCTCGGCAACGTCGCCGCGGACAACATCAACCAGCGCGCCGCGGGCTTCCGCGACACCATCGGCGGCAAGAAGGGCATCGACCGGCTGAAGGGCGAAGGCGGCTGGACCGAGATCGCCGGCTGCCCGCTGTTCACCAATGACCAGATCGACCTGGCCAACCAGCAGATGTCCGACGTGTTCACCAAGAATCCGAAGCTCAACGCCTTCATCCTGGTGGGCGGCTGGGCGCAGTTCGGCCCGTCGGCCTACGCGCAGGTGACGGACCAGGTGAAGCCGAAGCTGGCGTCCAAGGAACTGATCATCATCGCGGGCGACACGCTGCCGCCGCAACTCGACGCGCTGAAGAACGGCCGCAGCCATGCGCAGATCGGCCAGCGTCCTTTCGAGATGGGCCACCGCGCACCGGCGGTGCTGATCGACCTGATCGGCGGCAAGAAGGTGGCGGATCCGCTCTTCACCGGGCTCGATGAATGCGTGCCCACCAACCTGGACAAGTGCCCGGCGAAGTAAACGGCATGGCCGTCCTGGAGCTCAGCGGAGTCTCCAAGCATTTCGGCGCCATCCAGGCGCTGACCGACGTCTCCCTCTCGCTGCATGCCGGCGAGGTGGTCGGCTTGATGGGCGACAACGGCGCGGGCAAGTCCACGCTGGTGAAGATCGTGGCCGGCAACTACCCGCCGAGCGACGGCACGCTGGCGATGGACGGCCGCAGGCTCGCGTTCCACAAGCCGGCCGACGCGCGTGGCGAGGGCATCGAAGTGGTCTACCAGGACCTGGCGCTGTGCGACAACCTCAGCGCGGCCGAGAACGTCTACCTCGGCCGCGAACTGCGACGCGGGATCGGGCCTTTCAGGATCCTGGACTACCGCGCGATGAACCGACGCGCTGGCGAACTGTTCGCCGAGCTGAAATCGGAGACACGGCCGCGCGACCTCGTGCGGCGCATGTCCGGCGGGCAGCGACAGGCCGTGGCCATCGCGCGCACGCGCCTGGCCGACCCGAAGATCGTGCTGATGGACGAGCCGACCGCCGCCATCAGCGTGCGGCAGATCACCGAGGTGCTGAGCCTGATCCGGCGCCTGCGCGACCACGGCATCGCAGTGGTGCTGATCAGCCATCGCATGCCCGACGTGTTCGCCGTTGCCGACCGCATCGTCGTGCTGCGGCGCGGCGTGAAGGTGGCGGACAAGCTGATCGCGCAGAGTTCGCCGGAAGAAGTGACCGGGCTCATCACCGGCGCGATCGAGACCGCATGACAACGCAGGACCACCGCATGGCCACCGTCAGCCTCGAAGAGTCCATCGACCGGCGCGTGCACGGCACCTGGCTGAGCTGGCTCGTGAGCCAGCAGACCTTCTGGGTCTCGGTGGCGGCGGTGGTGGCGTTCGTGGTGCTGACTTTCTCCAGCGACGTGTTCGCGACGCAGCAGAACCTCTTCAACGTGACGCGCAACTTCGCGTTCGTCGCGCTCATCGCCATCGGCATGACGGCCGTGATCATCACCGGGGGCATCGATCTCTCCGTGGGCGCGACGCTGGTGCTGTCGGGCATGGTGGTGGGCATGTCGATGAGCGAAGGCATGTCGATCTGGCTGGCGATTCCGCTGGCGCTCGGCGCCTCGCTGCTGGTCGGCGCGATCAACGGTTTCATGATCGCGTACATCGGCGTGCCACCCTTCGTGGTCACGCTGGGCATGCTGTCGATCGTGCGCAGCCTGGCGATGGTGCTGTCGAACAACCGCATGGTCTACCAGTTCGGGCCCGACCAGCCGAAACTGCTGGCGCTGGGCGGCGGCTTCGTCAACGTGAGCCTGCCCTTCGTCGACCCGATCCGGGTGCCGAGTCCGGTGCTGTTCCTGATCGTGCTGCTGGTGGTCGCGAGCTTCCTGCTGCGCTGGACGCGCTGGGGGCGGCACCTCTATGCGATCGGCGGCAACGAGCGCGCAGCGACCATGACGGGTGTACCGGTCAAGCTGGTGAAGGTCAGCGTCTACATGTTCTGCGGGCTGTGCGCGGGCATTGCGGGCGTGCTGGAAGTGGGCTGGCTGGGCACGGTGACGACCAGCCTCGGCCAAGGCATGGAACTCTCGGTGATCGCCGCCTCGGTGATCGGCGGCACCAACCTGGCGGGCGGCATCGGCACGGCCTTCGGGGCGGTGGTGGGCGCCGCGCTGATCGAAGTGATCCGCAACAGCCTGATCCTGCTGGGGATCAGCACCTTCTGGCAGGGCACCTTCGTCGGGAGCTTCATCATCGTGGCGGTGCTGTTCGACCGGTTGCGAGCGCGCAGCGCCAACGATTGAGGACTCCTCGCGCCGCGCCTCTGGCCGAAATGAAGGACCGGAACCGCGCAGTCCTTCCGCCGCGAAGACAGATGAAACCGGATGTGTCAGATATAGTTACCCACAATTGTGTCTAACCATGTCCGCATAGGGCAGCGAAGAGGCGTACATGTTGAAGACCGGGATCTATCGGGCCATCCTGCCAGTCGTGCGGGGCTTCGGGCGGCATCGATTTTTCGGCAGCCCGCTGGTGACACGCCTGCTCTGGGACACCGCGCCGCGCGACGCGATGATGCTGGCATCGTGCCCCTCCGAATCCTTCGTGGTCGCGGCAGGCGACCAGGTCATCGGGCAGTGGCTGTTCAAGCACCGCGAGCCCTTCGACTTTTCCAAGCTGGAACGCGTCGTCGAGATGCTGGGCCAGCAGCGGATGCGGCTGCTGCTCGACATCGGGGCGAACATCGGCACGATCTGCATCCCGGCGGTGAATCGCGGGCTGTTCGAGCGGGCCATCGCGTTCGAGCCCGAGCCCAGGAATTTTTCGTTGCTGCGCGCCAACGCGGAACTCAACCGGGTCGCAGACCGCATCACGACGCACAACATCGCGCTGGGCGAGAAGAACGACGAGATCCTTTCGTTCGAGCTTTCCAAGGGAAACCACGGCGACCACCGGGCGCGCTACGGGAACTGCAACTCCGACTTCGGACCCGAAACGATCCAGGTGCCCTCGCAGACGCTGGATCGGATCCTGGACGACATCGATCTTGGTTCGACCTTGCTGTGGATGGACACGCAAGGCTTCGAAGGCTACGTGCTGGCCGGCGCGGCCCGTACCTTGCAGCGCAAGCTACCGCTCGTGACGGAATTCTGGCCCGGCGGTCTGGCCAGCAGTGGCAGCATGGGACGGTTCAGGGGCGCCCTGCAATTGGCCGGCTATTCCTCGTTCTGCGACCTGAGCGAAAAGGAGATCGCGATGCGCCCCTTCTCGCTGGCCGCGCTGGATGCGCTGGCACAGCGCCTGGGGACGGATGGGGGGCAGACCGATCTGCTGTTTATCTAGAGCGCTTGGATCGCAAGGCCCCGCGCCAGAAGGTGTGAAGATTTCGTAGCGAGGGCGCCGAGGTCGGGCCTGCGGACCGGAACCGCACTGTCGTGCGGTGAGGACCGCAGGCCCGAGATCGGTGGCCGCAGCATAAAGCTTCACACCTTCTTCAGGCCGCCGGCACCGGCACCAGGATCGCGTTTCCGGTCGCCACCAGCCTGGGCGCTGCATCGCCCTCGCCCTCCGCAAACAACTCAGCCACCGCGAACACCTGCTTGCGCCCGGCCTTCACGACGCGGCCACGCGCCACGAAAGCGCGGCCCACGGCGGGCGCGAGGCAGTTGACCGAGAAGTGAGAGGCCAGCACGTTGCCCGCCACGGTGCTGGCCGCGAAGCCGCAGGCGGTGTCGAGCATGGCGCCGATCAGGCCCGCGTGCAGGAAGCCCGCGTACTGGCCCAGCTCGTCGCGCCAAGGCATCCGCAGCTCGGCCTCGCCATCTGCAGCCCGGGTGACTTCAAACCCCGCCCAGCGGTTGAACGCGGCGGTCTGGTTGACGGCCTGGATGGTGTCCAGCATGGCGTGCCTCCTTCTCGTGAATCGAGTGGCCACTCTACGGATGGATCGTCCCGCGGCAGGTCACCGCGGCGACCTGTCCGGCGCCGGCAGTTGCGTGCGCGACAGCAAGGGGCCGTGTCTGGCCGTCGAGCGGATTAACCCGCTTCGGCGTCGCCCGCCGTACAAGCCGGTTCATCACTTCACGAGGCCCTCATGCCCCTCTTCTTCGCTCCTCGCCGCCGCGCCATCGCGCTGGCGCTTTCCTCACCCCTGCTGGCTCTCTGCGCCCAAGCCGATTCGCGCATCACCCAGGTCAAGGTCTACCCTGGCAGCGCCACGGTGGAGCGCGTGGCGCGGGTCGCCTCGGGTAGCCGCACGCTGACCTTCGCCTGCCTTCCAGCAGGCCTGGACGCGCAAAGCATCCAGGTGAGCGCCGACGCGGCCGTGCGTCTGGGTGAAACATCGGTGCTGACGCAGCCGCGCGCCCTCTCGGCCGAATGCGCCACGAGCCCGCTCGACGGCCGCATTCGCGAACTGGAAGACCAGAAGGCCGCGCTCCAATCCGAGAACGATGCGCTGGATCTGGTGAACGGCTACCTCAAGGGCATCACGGCGAATGGCGGCGGCACCCCCGGCGACGGCACTCCGCCGGTACGGGTGGCCGCGCCCGATGCGAAGTCCGTCGCGGCCATGGCCGAGGCGCTGCGCCGATCCGGCCAGGACTCGCTGCAGAAGCAGCACTTGCTGAAGCGCCGCCAGACGGAACTGGACAAGCAGCTCGCCCCGCTCATCGCCGAGCGCGAACGCTCACAGGGCCAGGGCGGCAACGTGACGAGCGTGACCGTGACGCTGGCGGCCGGGCGTGATGCCGACGTGAAGCTGAGCTATCAGGTCGCGGGGCCGGGCTGGTCGCCGGCGTACCGCGCCCTGCTCGACACCACGACGCGAAAGATCCGCATCGAGCGGCAGGCGCTGGTCGCGCAATCCACCGGCGAGGACTGGCGCGGCGTGAAGCTCACGCTCTCCACCGGCCAGCCGCGCCGCGAGACCACCGGCCGCCTGCCCGCCCCCTGGCGCATCGGCATCGAGCAACCCCAGCCGCTGCGCGAACGCAGCGCGCAGCCCGGCGCACCGATGGTGGCGGCGGCGCCAGCGCCGATGATGAAGTCCGCAATGGACCGGCTCGACGAGCCCGCGTTCGACGTGAGCGTGTTCAACAACAGCTTCGCGACCGAGTTCGCCGTGCCGAACGTCGTCGACGTGCCCTCCAGCGGCCAGCGCGTGGGCCTGGCGCTGGGACAGGTCGAGGACATCGTCAAGCTCGCCGCGCGCACGAGCCCGCAAGTCGACGCCAGCGCCTTCCTCATCGCCGACATGGCCCCGCCCGAGGGCGTCTGGCCGGCCGGCCCGCTGCAGCTGTACCGCGACGGCGCCTTTGTCGGCAATGGACGCTGGACGCCGCCCGGCGATGCACGCCTGACGCTCTCGTTCGGCCGCGACGAACTGGTCCGCGTGCAGGCCGATCCCGAGCGCGACAACCAGGGCACGGGCGGCTTCGTCGGGCTGCGCGTCGAGCGCAAGCTGCAGCGCGGCTACGTGGTCGAGAACCGCCACCGCACGCCGATCGCGGTGCAGGTGCTCGAGGCTGCGCCGGTGTCGGTGAACGAGGCGGTGCAGGTCAGCGCCACCTTCCAGCCGAAGCCGGCCGAGCGCGAATGGAACAAGCAACCCGGCATGACGCTGTGGTCCTTCGACCTGGCCGCCGGGGAAAGCGCCCGTGTCGCCGCCGACTACACGATCAGCTATCCGAAGGACGCGCGGATCTCGGCGCGTTGAGTCGCACTGCCTGGCGCAAGGCGGCGGACCCGCGGTGCCTGCATCGACGCGCATCGGGTCGGTCGTGGCGCCACCGCCTGCGCCGATCCGATGGCGAGAATGCGGGCCCATGCCTCCCAGCGCCACCGCCCTCGCCTCCGCCTTCCTCACCGGGTTCGGCATCACCCTCGGCCTCATCGTCGCCATCGGCGCGCAGAACGCCTTCGTGCTGCGGCAGGGCCTGCGGCGCGAGCACGTGCTGCCGGTGGTCGCCTTCTGCGCGCTGGCCGACACGCTGCTCGTCATGGTCGGGGTCTGGACCATGGGCAGCCTGCGCACCACGCTGCCGGCGCTGGCCCCGGCGCTCACGCTGGGCGGCGCCTTGTTCCTGTTTGGCTACGGCCTGCTGGCGCTGCGGCGCGCACTGAAGCCGCACGCCCTGCTGGCCGCGCAGGGCGCCCCGGCGTCGGCATCGCGCGCCCGCGTGCTGGCGCAGACGGCCGCGTTCACGCTGCTGAATCCGCACGTGTATGTCGACACGGTGCTGCTGGTCGGCTCGGTCGGCGCGCAGGAGGCCGGCGCTGCGCGCATCAGCTTCGTGACGGGCACGGCCCTGGCCAGCACGGCCTGGTTCGCGCTGCTCGGCATTGGTGCGCGCCTGCTCGCGCCGCTGTTCGCCAGGCCCGTGGCCTGGCGCTGGCTCGACGCGCTGGTGGGCGCCATGATGCTCGCGCTGGGTGCCCTGCTCCTGCGGCAGGCGTGAAAACGCATACCAAGGTATTGCAATTCGCTCGCGCAATGCCCCTTTGTTGCGAATTGCAATGGCGGTGACGCTTGTGCCGCCTATGATTTGGCAGGCGCGACCCTTGCGTGTGTCGCTATCACGAATCCAGAGGAGAACCCCATGAAACCCGTCTCAGAGTTGCTCAAGCGCCGCGGCCCCGCCCTGTTCCATATCTCGCCGGACACCACGGTGTTCGATGCGCTGCATGTGCTGGCCAAGCACGAAGTGGGGGCGCTGCTGGTGATGCGCGAAGGCAAGCTGGTCGGGGTGCTCTCCGAGCGCGACTACACGCGCAAGGTGGCGCTGCTGGGCAAGAACTCCAAGGAGATGAACGTGTCGGAGATCATGACGGCCAACGTGATCACCGTGACCTCCAGATCGAACACCAGCGAGTGCATGGGCCTCATGAGCCAGAAGCGCATCCGCCACTTGCCCGTGGTCGACGGCGACATCGTGGTGGGCATGATCTCGATTCGCGACCTGATGGACGACATCATTGCCGACCAGGAGCAGACCATCGAGCAACTGACCAACTACATCCAGAGTTGAGCCAGGGCCGACCGGGGAAGCGCGCCGCGCACCCGGTTGCAACGCCGCAAGCCGCCCGGGCCGACGCGCCCGTTCCGCGGAGGCCTTGTCCGCGGCCTTCTAGCGGCCGTTCGTGCTGAACCTCAGCCAGCCGTTCGCACCCCGCACGCAAATCCCCGACAGCGTCTCACCGCCCGGTCCCCGGGTCTGCAGGCGTTCGCCCTCGGCACGCCCATCGCAAACGGCCCGGATATCGACCACTGGCTCGGGCTGTGCCTGCGCCACGGGTGCCGGTGCAGGCATGGGCGCGGAGGCACCCGGCGCCGGGGCAGGCGCCGGCATGGGCGGCGGCGCCACGGTCATGGGCGGTGGCGGGGGTGCTGCGGGCGCCGGCGGTGGCGGCGTGGTGCAGGCCTGCAAGGCGACGCAGGCCAGCAGGCCGAGCCATCGATACCGAACATTCATGACCAAATCTCCTGGATGCTTGCGCCAACAACGACGGGCCGCACCTTAACGCGACTTTGACCGGGCGTGCAAAGTCCAGCATGCGAAAGCAAGACCGTTGCCAGCCAGCGCGACGCCGGCAAAACCCGCTGGACCGGCGACCGCCTCGCCCCTAAGCTCGACGCCGGATTTGCAACGCATGGCAAGGAGACCCGATCGTGGAGATTTCCGGAGACAGCCTCGCACTGCAGCGCCTGTACCACTGGGAGCGCACCGCGCCGCAGCGCGTCATCCTGACGCAGCCCGTCGGCGGCGGCCAGTTGCAGCATTTCACCTGGGCGCAGGTGGCCGACCAGGCGCGGCGCATGGCCGCATGGCTGCAGGGCCAGGGCTTCGAACCGGGCTCCCGCATCGGCATCTTCTCGAAGAACTGCGCCTGGTGGCTCCTCAGCGACCTTGCCATCTGGATGGCCGGCCACGTCTCGGTGCCGCTCTATCCCACGCTGGCGGCCGACTCGATCCGCCTGATCCTCGACCGCAGCGGGGCGCGCGTCTGCTTCATCGGCAAGCTCGATGGCTGGACTTCGATGCTTCGCGGCATTCCGGACGACATGCCCTGTGTCTGCTTCCCGCTCGCGCCGGCAGATGCCGTGAACCGCTACGAGAGCTGGGACGCGATCTGCGCAGGCACGCTGCCGATGCAGGGCGAGGTGCAACGCCGCGCCGACGAACTGGCCACGGTGATCTACACCTCCGGGACCACCGGCCGCCCCAAGGGCGTGATGCACAGCTTCGGCACGCTCGCATGGGCCGCGCAGGCGGGCAAGAAGCAGGTGCCGCGCTTCGAGTCCGACCGGGTGCTGTCGTACCTGCCGCTGGCGCATGTGGCCGAGCGGGTGCTGGTCGAGCAGGGCTGGCTGGCCACCGGCATGCACATCTACTTCGCCGAAAGCCTGGAGACCTTCGCGGCAGACCTGATACGCGCCAGGCCGACGCTGTTCTTCTCGGTGCCGCGGCTCTGGGTCAAGTTCCAGCAGGGCGTGCTTTCACGCATGCCGGCCGGGCGGCTGGACCTGCTGCTGCGCATCCCGCTGGTGGGCGGCGTCGTGCGCAGGAAGATCCTCGGCGCGCTGGGGCTGGACCAATGCCGCGTGGCGGGCGGCGGCGCGGCACCGATGCCGCTGGCGCTGCTGCAGTGGTACCGCCGCCTCGGGTTGCCGATCAACGAGGCCTACGGCATGACCGAGAACCTGGCCGTCTCGCACTGCACGGTGCCGGGCCTGAACCAGGAAGGCACGGTGGGCCCGGCGAGCGAAGGCGTGGAGGCGCGCATCGACCCGGCCACGGGCGAGATCCAGATGCGCAGCCCCGGCCTCATGCTCGGCTACTACAAGGACGCCGAGCTGACGCGCGAGGCCTTCACGGAGGACGGCTGGCTGCACACCGGCGACAAGGGCGAGGTGGACGCGCAAGGCTGCTGGCGCATCACCGGCCGCATCAAGGACCAGTTCAAGACCGGCAAGGGCAAGTACGTGGCGCCCGCACACATCGAGGACCGCCTGTGCATGCATCCGGCCATCGAGACCTGCATGGTCGCCGGCGCCAATCTGGGTCAGCCGCTGGGCCTGGTGAGCCTGCTGCCGACGGCCCATGAGACCGAGGCCGCAAGGCAGCAACTGGGGCCGCAGATGCGCGCGCATCTCGACGACATCAACGCCCGCCTCGACCCGCACGAGCAGCTCGACTGCCTGGTGCTGCTGAAGACGCCGTGGACCGTGGACAACGGCTTTCTGACGCCCACGCTCAAGGTCAAGCGCGGCAGCGTGGAGGAGGCCTATGGGCCGCGCTTCGAGGAGTGGGTGCAGGAGGGCAGCAAGGTCGTGTTCGCGGAGTGATGGCGGGGCCGGGCCGGATCGCTCGGGCCACGAGTCACGCCCCCACTCACGGCGCTCAGGGCGCTCAAGTCGCTCAAGTCGCCACTCAGGCGCTAACCTCGACCGCGCTCCCCGAACGCGCGCTCAGCGCAATCGCTTCCAGCGTGGCGGCGTTGTCCAGGCTGGCCTGCGCGGCCCGTCCGATCGCATCGAAGTCCCCCTCGCGCACGACCTTCGCGAAGGCCTCCGCGGCAAAGCGAAAGCCGCTGCCGGTGGCGGAGCGGATGAGCTCGAAGGGCACCGAGTTGGCGATGCCCCTGCGCACGCGGAGCCGGCTCGGCAGATAGCCGTATGGATGCGTCCCGGCAACGTCGCTGGTGTGGTTGAGGTATTCGCTGTCCAGTGTGCCCTTGCTGCCGGTCACCAGCAGGTGGCGGTGGTTGGCCGTGTCCATGGCGCAGGAGAGTTGGGCGCGGCGGCCGTCGGCATAGTGCAGCGTTGCCATCGTGCTGATGTCCACGCCCGAATCGGCCCAGCTCGCGTCGGCCGTGACGCGCTGCGGCGCACAGCCCATGACGAGACGGATCGCGCTGAGCGCATAGCTGCCGGCGTCCAGCAGCGCGCCGCCGCCCAGCTCCGGATTCATGCGGATGTTGCCCTGCGCATTCGCCAGCACGAAGCCGAAGCTCGCCTGCGCCGAGCGCACCTCGCCGATGGCACCCTCGGCCAGCAGCGCCAGCATGTCGCGTGTCTGCGGCTGGAAGTAGTACGGGTAGGCCTCCAGCAGCATCACCTTGGCCGCGCTCGCGGCGTCAAACATCGCTTGCGCCTCGCGCCGGTTCAGCGCAAGCGGCTTCTCGCACAGCACATGCTTGCCGGCCTGCGCCGCCTTGATGGCCCATTCCGCATGCAGGCTGTTGGGCAGCGGGAGGTAGATGGCGTCCACACCCTCGTCGGCCAGCAGCGCCTCGTAGCTGCCGTGATGCCGTGCGATGCCCTGCGCCGCGGCGAAGACGGCGGCGGTCTCCGCATTGCGGCTGGCCACGGCGACGACATGCGCCTGACGGCTGGGCGCAACGTCGCGCGAGAACTGGCGGGCGATATTGGCGCAGCCGAGGATGCCGATGCGAAGCGGTGGGGGCGTAGGTGACATGAGGAGTCCTGGTGTCCGGGACACCGCATGCCGACGAGCCGTCGGCCGGCGCCCGGCAGGACTGTCAGGCGAGCCGAGTGTAGGCAAGTATCTCCGGCGGCGCCCCGAACAGCGGCCCTGCCGCGGCCACCGCGGCGCCTACATGCGGCGTGGCCATGTGGGCATCGGCCGCGGCCTTGTCGGCCCATTCCTCGACGGTCTGGAACACGTGTGGCGCCTCGGCCTGCTGGAACAGCTGGTACGCGGCGCAGCCCTTTTCCTCGCGCGACCTGGCGGCCAGCTCGGTCATGATGGCCAGCCCCTGCGCGGCGGCTTCGGGCTTGAAGGTGATGCGGGCGAGGATGTGATGCATGGCCTTGCTCGCTCAGTGCCCCAGGCCTCGCGTCACGGCGTCGCTGATCGTCGCCATCGAATTCAGTCCCTTGATCGTGCTCATGGCGTTGGAACTCGCGTTGACGATGGTCTGGTTGCTGATGTGCTGGTCGTTCAGCGTGTTCTGGACGATAGTTCCGCCCGCGCCGAGATTGACCGACGGGTCGACCACATTGCCCGGGCCTGTCTGCACGAGGTTGAGCGTGCGCAACTGCGCGTTGAGTTGCGCGGCCTGGGCCGGCGTCATGCTGGTCAGGTTGCCGAAGTCGAGCGTGGTCTGCGTGACCAGGTCGCCGTTGACGTACACCGCGCGCGTGATGCCGAAGTTCACCAGCAGCCCCGAACCGAGGTCGAAGCCGCCGCGCAGGTCGTCGAGCTTGTTGTCGCTGACGGCCATCCAGACCTCGGACTGCTCGTCCGGGTCCTCGCCGGCCGCGTTCGCCATGAGCGCGGCGCACACCAGCACCGGCGTGAACCAGCGCGAGCCCCAGCGCGGACGGCGCAACGACTTCCTGGCAGGGGTCGCGCGGCGATTCATCAGAAGTCTCCCGGGCCCATCTTGGGCAAGGTGATGGCGGTCAAGGTGCCGCGGTCGACGCCGTCGCCCACCGGCGCCCGCGGCGCCACGCGCCAGTCCGCCGCGAGGTTGAAGCGCGCGATGTCCATGCGGTTGTGAACCACGAAGAGCAATTTGTTCGCCCAGCGCTGTTCGAAGACATGGCGCGGAATCGCGCGCGTGCCTTGTGCCGGATCGCCGATGAGCACACGGTCGGCCTGCAGGCCCTTGACCACGACGAAGTGGTGGTAGCCGTTCTCGTTGATCAGCACGATGGCAGGCACGCGAGCGTCGTTGAGCTTGTCGAGCGGCTGCTTGAAGCCATCGGCGATGAAGCCGTGGTTGGCCAGGTAGCGCTTCATGTCGAACAGCGAGAAGCCTTCCTTGTGGATCTTCTCCTGGTCGCCCTGGGCATACATCTCCTCGAACACGGCCTGCTCCGTCACCGGGTAGCTGAAGTGATGCGTGAGCAGGGTGGCGACAGCCGCGGAGCCGCAGCTGAAGTCGTATTTCTGCAGCATCGTGGTCTTGAACCTCGCCTGCCGCAGGTTGGTGATTGGCAGCGTGACGTCGCCGCCGCCGGCAATCCCCGGAAAATAGGCTTGCTGCGCCGGCGCCGAAGCGGCCGTCGCAGCGAGCGTCATGCAGATCATCAGGTGCCGCATTGGCGCTACCGTCAGTTCATCTGCACGTTGAGGACCAACGCGTTCTGTATCAGCACATTGGCGCCCGTGTTCTGGATCACGACCGGTATGCCGCTCATGTTCTCGAACGAGCCACCTGCAATGCTGTTGGAACCCGTGGTGACGTTGCGCGCGTAGTTGTCCGCGGTGGTCCCGGTCAATGTCGCATCGTTCCACGTCTGGGCCCCGCCCCTCAACGACGACAAGGTTTCTTCATCGGCCGGCATGGCCACGAATGCGGCGTCTCTCTCCGCCGCAATCGCGGGTGCGCCAGGCGCCTGCACGGCGTCTGGTTGCGCGGCGACAGGTGCCGCAAGCAGGGACCCGATCGCCACGCAAGCGAATGCGAGGGAATGGATGGATTTCATGGCGTCTGTCCTGTGGCGTTGATGATGCGCAACGCGGCAGACGCCGCCCGGTCCCGCATTGGATGCAGGCCGCGCGGCGAATGCCGTGATGCGCGCGGGCGTTACTTGCCGATCGTCATGTTCGCCTGGACATTCACACTCTGCTGGACCAGGGCGGCGATGCCGGTGTTCTGCACGATGTTCAGTACGCCGGCTGCCGATTGCGCGGTACCCGTCATGCTGTTGTATGCATTGAACGCACCTGCGTCGACGGTGTTGGTACCGCCAGCGCCGCCCGTTCCGCCTGCGCCTGCGCCACCCGTTCCGCCTGCAGCGGTGTTGGTGCCGCCAGAGCCCGCGCCGCCCGCACCACCGGTGCCGCCGCCGCTCGCGCCGCCATTGCCTGCCGTGGCGCTGCCATTGCTGGCGTTGCCATTGGAAGCACTGCCGTTGGTCGCTGCGCCGCCAGCACCGCCGGTGCCCGCTGCTGCCGTGTGCGCGCCGCCTGCGCCACACGTCGGCCGGGGGCCCGCGGGCCTCCGGGGCCCGCCCTCACCCGTGCCCGGGACTG
>NZ_JAAVVD010000044.1:0-32576 GCF_018449755.1 Variovorax sp. dw_954
CCGAGACTTCCGCCGACCCGATCCCCGTTGAGCCGGCGCCCGAGCCACCCGTAGCCGAGGCGCCGTCCGCACCCGAAGGCGCATCGGCGGGTGCGGGTGCCGGCGCAGCGTCCGCAGGCGGCACGGCCGATGGCAGCGCCGGCGGCGTGGGGACCGGCGCGGGCGAGGTCACGACCGGCGCAACACAGCCTCTGGTGGTGCCGGGCTCGGTCAAGCTCTCGTTCGAAGTCGGCGGCCAGCGCGGCGCGCAGCCCTATTCGGGCGGCTATGGCGAACTGGTCTGGCTGCAGAACGGCGACGAATACAACGCCCGCCTGTCGCTGAAGGCGCTGTTCATGACCTTCCTGAGCCAGACCAGCGTGGGCCGCGTCGACGCCAGCGGCATCGCGCCCACGCGCTATTCCGAGAAGCGCAAGAGCGAAGTGGCCTCGCACCTGGTGCGCGACCAGGGCAAGGTGGTGTTCAGCAACAACTCGCCGAGCGTGCCATTGCTGCCCGGCGCGCAGGACCGGCTCAGCGTGGCGATGCAACTTGGTGCATTGCTGGCCGGCGACGCCAGCCGCTTTCCGCAAGGCAGCAAGATCCGCATCCAGACGGTCGGGCCCAAGGACGCCGAAGTGTGGGTCTTCAACGTCGAGGGCGAGGAGACCATCGAGGTGATGGCGGGCGAATTCAAGGCGCGCAAGCTTTCCCGCGCTCCGCGCCACGATTTCGACTACGAACTGGACCTCTGGCTGGCCCCTGAAATCGGCTACCTGCCGGTGCGAATCCAGCAAAGGCAGACCAATGGCGACACCGTCGACATGCGGTTGCGAGCGAAATCCGTGCCATAGCAGGGCTTTGGGCAAGTTCCGCACGTGCGCACGCCGGGGATGCGCGTTCCCTCGCTGACTCGTCCAAAACGCGCCCCAATGCCTAATTGATCACATTCTTGTGGGTGAAATGCCCGCACGGACACGGCCATCTTGAAACTGGCGCGTTGATTGCTATCTAACCATCATGAATGCAATCGACTACCGGAGCCACCCTGCCATGCAAATGCTCTATGACTCGGAATCCTTCGTTGTGGTGCACGTTCACTCCAATGAAGACGATGCACCTGCGGCGCCGAACATCCCCGCCTTGGCGCGGCACGGCTTTGAAATCGTCGACAAGCGCTCCGGCAAGGAGGTCTACCTCGACGGGTCCTGGGCCGAACTGTTCCAGCAGAAGATCGCCGCCTGGCAGTTGAACACGCCCACGCAGGAAGAAGTGGAAGACACCCTCGAAGGGTATGCCGAGCTGGCGCAGAACCCGGTGCTGATGCACTGAGAGGCCGTTGCTTTCTCATGGCGACAAGCCGCGTTTCGACGCGGCTTTTTTCTGCCTCACTAGCGCGCAAGCCGCATTCTCCGACAGTCTGAAGCGCCAGAACATAGGGCGCTCGCCGCAATACCCTCGCGTAGTATTCCGCGATGCGAATGGCGCGAACTCACCTCCTCCCGATCTCCCTGCTGGCCGCGGCCATGCTCATGCTGGCCGCGTGCACCGGCATGCGCCCGGCGGCGGATGCGCCCATCGCCGCCCGCGTCGCGGCATTGACGCCGGCGGACGCCTTGCTGCTGGGCGAGCAGCACGATGCCGCCGACCATCACCGTATCGAGCGAGAGACAGTGCAGGCGCTCGTCGACAGCGGCCGGCTCGCCGCGCTGGCGCTGGAGATGGCAGACGACGGTCGCAGCACCGCCAACCTGCCTTCCGGCGCGACCGAGGCCCAGGTGCGCGCCGCATTGGACTGGCAGGAAAAGGGCTGGCCTTGGGACAACTACGGACCGGCGGTCATGGTGGCGGTGCGCGCCGGCGTGCCGGTGCTCGGCGCCAACCTGCCGCGCTCACGCATGAAGGACGCGATGGCCGATGTCTCGCTCGACGTGCAATTGAGCGAGAAGGCGCGCGCGCAACAGCAGGAGGCCGTGCGCGACGGCCATTGCGACCTGCTGCCCGCCGCGCAGATCCTGCCGATGACGCGCGTCCAGATCGCCCGCGACCGCTCGATGGCGCAGGTGGTGCTGAAGGCGCGGCAGCCCGGCAAGACCGTGCTGCTGATCTCCGGCAACGCCCACGCGCTGCGCACGCTGGGCGTGCCGCAACACATGCCGACCGATGTGAAAGTGGTGTCGGTGCAGATGCTGGCGTCGGCGACGGTGCCGTTCCGCGCCGGCCCCGAGTACGACGCCATCTGGCAGACGGCTCCGCTTCCCGAGCAGGACTACTGCGCGACGCTGCGCAAGTAGCCGGAAGCACCCCTCACCCCGGCCCTCTCCCGCTGGCGGGAGAGGGAGAGGAATCTCAGGCGTGCTTCTTGATGGCGTCGGCCAGCGTGTTGACCAGCGTGTCGATGTGCGACTTCTCGACGATGTACGGCGGCGCGATCACCAGCACGTCGCCGGCCGGGCGCACCAGCGCACCGTTGTGGAAGCACTCCAGGAAGATGTCGTAGGCGCGCTTGCCCGGCGCACCGGCGATGGGCGCCAGTTCCACCGCGGCGGCCAGGCCCAGGCTGCGGATGCCGATGACGTTCGGCAGGCCCTTGAAGGTGCTGTGGAAGGCATCGCCGAGCACCTTGCCCATTTCGCCGGCACGCGAGAACAGGGCCTCCTGCTGGAACAGGTTCAGCGTGGCGATGGCCGCGGCGCAGGCCACCGGATGGCCGGAGTAGGTGTAGCCGTGGAAGAACTCGACCACGTGCTCCGGCGCGTTGGTGTTCATCATCGCGTCGTAGAGCTTGTCGCGGCAGATCACGCCGCCCAGCGGGATCACGCCGTTGGTCACGCACTTGGCGAAGTTCAGCATGTCCGGCACCACACCGAAGTAGTCCGACGCGAAGTTGGTGCCCATGCGCCCGAAGCCGGTGATGACCTCGTCGAAGATCAAGAGGATGCCGTGCTTGTCGCAGATGGCGCGCAGCTTGGTGAGGTAGTCCTTCGGCGGGACGTACCAGCCGGCCGATCCGGCGATGGGCTCCACGATGATCGCGGCGACGTTGCTTGGATCGTGCAGCGGCAGGATGCGCTGCTCCAGGTCGGCGAGCGGATCTTCGGACCACACCGGCTGTTCGTTGTGGATGTACGCATGGTTCACCGGATCGTGGATGAAGCGCATGTGGTCCACGCGGGGCAGGAAGGCCGAGCCGAACACCTTGCGATTGCCCGGAATGCCGCCCACCGACATACCGCCGAAGCCCACGCCGTGGTAGCCCTTCTCGCGACCGATGAAGAGGTTGCGATGGCCTTCGCCGCGCGCACGGTGGTAGGCGAGCGCCACCTTCATCGAGGTGTCCGCCGCTTCGCTGCCGGAATTGCAAAACAGCACCTTGTTCAGGTCGCCGGGCGCCATCGCCGCGATCATCTCGGCCGCCTTGAAAGCCTTGTCGTTGCTCACCTGGAAGGCGGTGGCGTAGTCGAGTGTGTCGAGCTGGGCCTTGATCGCTTCGTTGATCGGCTTGCGGTTGTGGCCCGCGCCCACGCACCACAGCGACGAGATACCGTCGACGACCTTCTTGCCGTCATGCGTGGTGAACTCCATGCCGTCGGCGGCGACGAAGACACGCGGGTCTTTCTTGAAGGCGCGGTTGGGGGTGAAGGGCAACCATTGGTTGTCCATGTTGAAGTCGGTGTAGGCCATGTTTGTCTCCTGTGCGGCAACCCATTCGAGCCGCACATTCTGGCACTTCATGCGGCCCTGCATGGGCCGCCGGGCATCGGCCGTTTGGCGGGGCCAGGCCGTTTCGACGATGACGATGTGCAGCTACTTGGGACCGCGCGCGCCGAGCACCAGGCTGCCTTCGAAGTCGTTGCGCAAAGAGCTTGAGCGCGAGTTGCGACTCCAGCTGCTTGATACGGTGGCTGACCGCGCTGGGCGTGCCGTTCAGTTCCTCCGCCGCCAGCCTCACGCTGCGCAGGCGCGCCAGCGCCTCGAAAGCCAACGGGCCCCTGGATGGGCGGGGGCGGTGCACTGCGCATGTCATGGCTGCAATTGTGCAGGTGCAGACGGGTAATTCCGGCGCTGCGACAATCGCCCGCTCTATGAATTCCGCGTACATCCTCACCCTCTCCTGCCCCGACCGCACAGGCATCGTGCATGCCGTTTCGGGCTTCCTGCTGGAGCGCGGCGCCAACATCGAGGAGGCCGCGCAGTACAACGACCACGGCACCGGCCTGTTCTTCATGCGCGTGCGCTTTGCCTGCCAGGCGCATGACGAGGCCGCGCTGTGCTCGGAGATCGGCGTGCTCGCCACCAGCTTCGGCATGAACTGGCAACTGCACGCCGCCGCCGTGCCGATGAAGACGGTGATCCTGGTCAGCAAGGACGGCCACTGCCTCAACGACCTGCTGTTCCGCTGGAAGAGCGGCCACCTGCACATCGACATCCGCGCCATCGTCTCGAACCATCGCGACTTCTACCAGCTCGCGGCCAGCTACAACGTGCCGTTCCATCACATCCCGGTGACTGCCGCGACCAAGGCGCAGGGCGAAGCGAAGCAGCTGGAGATCATCGAATCCGAAGGCGCGGAGCTGGTGGTGCTGGCGCGCTACATGCAGATCCTCAGCAACGACCTGTGCCAGAAGCTGGCCGGCCGCGCGATCAACATCCACCACTCCTTCCTGCCGAGCTTCAAGGGCGCCAAGCCCTACTACCAAGCGCATGATCGCGGCGTGAAGCTGATCGGCGCAACCGCCCACTACGTGACAGCCGACCTGGACGAAGGCCCGATCATCGAGCAGGACGTGGCCCGCGCCGACCACACCGACACGGTGGAAGACCTCACCGCCCGCGGCCGCGACACCGAAAGCCAAGTGCTGGCGCGCGCGGTGAAGTGGCACAGCGAGCACCGGGTGCTGTTGAACGGGCATCGGACCGTCGTTTTCCGCTAATGCGCTGAGGAGCCCGCCCCTCCTGGCAATGGCTCGACTTCGAAGGCCGGCAATCCCGGCTTGTCGGCCAGTCTGTAGGGAATGAGGCCTCCTTCTACGCGGGCGCGTCATGCCCGACGATTTGCAACCCGGCCCCGCGAACGATCAGCATGAGGCCTTCCTTGTAGCGACGGTCGAACTTGTCGAAGAGGATCTCTCCGGCCTGACGAAGCAGCGGCAGTCCCGCATCCGCCAGCCGCGCCTTGCGCTGCCCGAGGTCGTACTGGGCGGAGCGTTCACCGGGGCGGGGAAACACGGCCTGTTCCTCCATGGTGAAGCTGACCGTGTAGTTGTAGATCGTGCTCAGAAGCACCGTCGCCTCGCGTACCGTGAAGCCGGCTTCGACCAGGCGGCCGGCAATCCGCTCGACGGTCTTCATGTAGTCGATGCCGTTCAGCCGCGTCCCGGCGATCGTTCTCGCGCCGTCCCGGTATGCCAGCAGCACCTGCCGCAAGCCGGCACCGAAGGCGGTCGCCCATCCGGTCCAGTCGGCCGACTCGCGGGCGGGCAGCAACTGGGGCGCTCCCTTGGCCAGCACGGCGGTCGCGACCTCGTCGATGAGTTCCTGCTTGCTCTTGAAATGCCAGTACAGCGTGGCGGCCTTCACATCCAGCTCGTCGGCAAGCAGCCGAAGCGTCAGCCCTTCCAGCCCGACCCGGTTCAGCAGCGCCAAGGCCGCCGTCGTCACGATCTCTCGGTTCACCTTCATGGCGCCAGCATAGCAGCGTTGACAAGAAAACTCGAACGGCGTTAAAGTTATCGAACATTGTTAGAGTTTTGGTGATCCATGCAAGGAACACGCAGATGAAAGCCGCGATCGTTACTGCCGCTGGCCAGGCGCCGGTCTATGGAGAAATCGACGCACCCGGTGCCCGTGAGGGCCTCGCCCTGGTTGCGGTGAGTACCGCGGCGCTCAGCACCTTCAGCAAGTCGCGTTCAACGGGGGCGCACTACAGCGCGCAGGGGCTCTTTCCTGCCGTGGCAGGAGCCGAGGGCGTCGGCATCACGGCCGACGGCGGGCGGGTCTATTTCGTTCTCCCAGAGGCGCCAACGGGCGCCTTGGCCCAGTCCTGCCTGGTTTCGCCCGATCGCTGCGTGGCGGTTCCCGACGGGCTCGACGACGTGACGGCAGCGGCCATCGCCAACCCCGGCATGGCAGCCTGGGCTGCGCTGGTCGAGCGCGCCGCGCTGCGAAGTGGTGAAACGGTGCTGGTCAACGGTGCGACCGGCAGCGCGGGCCGGATGGCAGTGCGACTGGCCCGGCATCTCGGCGCCGGCCGGATCGTCGCGACGGGCCGCAATGCGCTTGAACTCGAGACGCTGAAGTCGCTCGGCGCGGACGCGGTGATTCCCTTCCGGTTGGAGAACGACGATCCGGCCGGCGCGAGAAGCTATGAGGCGGCGCTGGCGAGCGAGTTCGCCGCCGGGGTCGACATCGTGATCGACTACCTGTGGGGCCTCAGCGCGAAGACCGTCATCGTGGCCATCGCGAAGAACGCGGAAGACGGGCACGCCGTGCGCTTCGTGCACGTCGGAGGCGCCAGCGGCGCCGAATCCATCGACCTGCCTGGCGCCGCGTTGCGCTCGTCGGCCATTCAGCTCATGGGCAGTGGGCTCAAGAGCGTTCCCTTCCCTCGATTGCTCGATGCAGTGACCAATGTGTTCCAGGTCGCCGCCGCGACGGGCATGCGCATTCCCACGCGCGTCATGCCGCTCTCCGAAATCGAGCAGGCCTGGCAGGCGCCCGGCACGCCTCGTGTGGTGATCTCGATGAAGTAGTGCCTTCGGGCTGCCCCCCCCGCCGCGCAGGCATCGCGACGTTGACGTAGAGTCTTTCGCCATGAACGCTCTCGCCACCTCGTCGCGAACATCGCAACCGAAGAGATCGCAACCGCCGCAAGGCAGGCTCGCACCGCGGGCCGGCGCGATACTGGCGTGGGCCGACCGGGCCGCATTCGCATGAACGGCCTGCGCGGCCTGGCCTGGCTGCTGGTGTTCCAGTCGATCGGCGAGGCGCTCTCGCGCGGTCTCTCGCTGCCCTTGCCCGGGCCGGTGCTCGGCATGATGCTGATGCCGGTGGGCCTGCGCTTCGAGCGGGTGCGCGGGCCGGTGGGCGAATGCGCGACCTTCCTGCTGCAACACCTGTCGCTGCTGTTCATCCCGGTCGGCGTCGGTGTGATGACGCATCTTGCGTTGGTGAGCCAGTACGGCGGGCGCATGTTGCTCGTCATCGCGCTCTCGACATGGATCGGCCTGGGCGTGACGGCCCTGGTGCTGTACTGGCCTGACCGCCGGAAGAAGGAGAACAGCTGATGCCGCGCTTCGTCCAGCTCTGGGTGTATCTCTCGGCCACGCCGCTGTTCGGCCTGACCGCGACGCTGGTGGTCTACCTGCTGGCGCAGGCCGCGTACAACCGGCTTGGCAACGCGCCATGGGCCAACCCGGTACTGTGGTCGGTAGTGGCGATCGCCGGTGTCCTGCTGGCCACGGGCGTCGACTACCCGACCTACTTTGCGGGGGCGCAGTTCATTCACTTCCTGCTGGGGCCGGCAGTGGTCGCGCTGGCATGGCCCTTGTGGCTGCGGCGGGCCGAGTTGCGGGCGCGCTATGGGCGAGTGCTGATGGCCGCGTTGCTGGGCGGTATCGCGGCCAGCGGCTCGGCCGTCGCGCTGGGGTGGGCGGTCGGCCTTCCGCATGACGTGGTGCTGTCGCTCGCGCCCAAGTCGGTGACTGCGCCGGTGGCCATGGGCATCTCCGAAAAGATCGGTGGCATACCCGCGCTGTCGGCGGTGTTCGCGGTGCTGACCGGGATGGTCGGCGCACTGTCGGGCAAGTACCTGTTCGACCTGCTGGACATCGCGACCGACGCTACCGGCATGTCGGCCCGCGGTTTCGCGCTGGGGACCGCGGCGCATGGCATCGGCGCGGCGCGTGCGCTGCATGTGAACGCCGATGCGGGCGCCTATGCCGGGCTGGCGCTGGGCATGCAGGTGGTGCTCGCGGCATTGCTGATGCCATTGGCATTCCGGCTGCTGTAGCGGCAACGGCCGGGCGCGAAGGCTATCGGGAGCCACACAGCAAGACGCCCGCCATTACCAGGCGGGCGTCTTGCGTCAAAGGTCTACAGATCAGCTGCGGTTCGGGTTGTCCGGCCGATGGTCGTGCTGGTTCGGAACGCCGTCATGGTCCCGATCCCACGAGCCGCTGCGGTAGACGTAGTGGCCGCCTTCTTCACGCCACTCCGGTGCGCGCCAGGCATAGCCGGGACGTTCGCGAACCCAGGTGCCGCTGGTCCAGGCGTAGCGGCCATGGCGTGCCTCCCAATGCCCCGGCGCCCAGACGTAGCCGTGGCGCGGCGGCGGCACGTGCTCGACGCGCGGCGGAGGCGGCGGCTGGCCGATCTGCACGCTGATGCCTTGCGCCTGGGCCGCCATCGGGATGGTGAACGCGCCGACACTCAGGACGGTGGCGACGGCAGTGGCAAGAATGATTTTTTTCATGGGGTGCTCCTCATGAGTTGCAGGAGCCTTCATGGTGCCTTTGCCCTGTAAATGCTCTGTCAGCCATATGCCGGCACGGACGTAAAGAGTCGCCACCGGCAGTTACAGGACGCGAGCCCTACTGCAACAGTTCTCGCGAGGGGATGGCGGCCGCCATCGCGGCGTTGCCTGCATCCCCGGGGTGCAGGTGGTCGCCGCTGTCGTAGACGGGATTGAGCGCCTGCGGATCACGCGGATCGCGCAGCGCGGCATCGAAATCCACCACCACGATGGCGGCGTGCTGGTCGCGGACCCAGCGGTTCACGGCCTGCCGGATGTCCTCGTTCTGCTCGCTCCAGTAACCGCTGCCTTTCACGGGCAGCAGGGTGCCGAGCAGCACCTTCACCCCGCGCGCGCGGGCCATGTCGACCACACGCTGCAGCCCTGCGATGAGGCGCTGGGCGCTCACCGAGCGGGTCAATGGCCCCGCGCTGCCCGGACCGCCGACGAATGTCTCGAAGCCGATGTCGTTGATGCCCAGCAGTACGATCGCGTGCGTCACGCCGCTCTGGGCCAGCACGTCGCGCGCGAAGCGGTCGAGGCCGGAGGGGCCGACCACTTCGCTGAGCAGCCGGTTGCCCGCGATGCCGGCATTGAGCACCGATACCACCGGCGCGCCGGGCGAGGCGTCGCGCAGCCGCTCGGCCAGGCGGTCGGGGTAGCGGCCCAGCACGGGCCCGAAGGCATTGACGCCTTCGGTGATCGAGTCGCCGAAAGCCACCACGACGCGTACCGGCCCGCGGCTCATCACATCGAGCCCGGTGACGATGTGGTTCCAGTCCAAGGGTGCGGCGGCGGGCATCGTCGCATCGCCCACCATGTTGCCGGGGGCCACCCAGGTCGCACCGGCCGGCATCCGGTGCAGCGTGCCGAAGGGCGTGCGCTCGTCGAGGTAGAAGCTGATCACCATCGCCTGGCCGGCGCGCACCTCGGCCGGCACCGCGTCGCTCCAGGCGTCGGCGCCGGGGGCGATCGTGATCTCGCGGCGACCGCCGAACAGCAGCGGCTGCAGGGAGGCCGGCGACAAGGCGCTGCCGCCCGTGCCCAGCGCGATACTCGCCTCGGCAATGTGCAAGGGTGCACTGCCGAAGCGGTTGGAGAAGCGCACGCGCGCCTGCTCGCCGCTGATCGTCGGATACACGCGCTCGCGCACCGTCTGCGCGTAAAACGACGGCGGGGGCGCGGGTTGCGGGCCATTCACGGCCGGTGGCTGCGGCAGGCCCTGCGGCGCCGCCGCCCAGCTGGCGGTCCAGCGCGGCGCATCGACGCGCGGCTGCGCCGTCGCTGGCGAGCAAAGGATCGCCAGCGATGCGAATGCGGCCAACGCCGGGCGCAACAGGCAGTCGAGCCAGGAGGTCATGCGACTTTCAGGCGGCGGAAACAATGCAGTTTATGGCGTGTTGATTACGCCTTCGGCATCGCGATGCCATGTCATCTCCGGATGACCAAGGCGAGTGCAATGCAAGCCCACGCCTCGCCGCGCTACCAGGTGTCGACGTAGGCCACCGCCGCATCCGGCGTGCGCGATGCCGAGGCCAGCCCGCGCACCAGCCAGGCACGCGTCTCGGCAGGGTCGATCACCGCATCGATCTCCAGCGTCTGCGCCATGTTGATCGCCTCGCCGTTGGCATATTGCTGGTCCACGAGCTTCCTGAACAGGGCGTCGCGCTCGGCGCCTTCGGCCACGGCCTCGAGTTCCTTGCGGTAGCCCAGCCGCACCGCGCCTTCAAGGCCCATCGCGCCGAACTCGCCGGTCGGCCAGGCGACAGTGAACACCGGCGCATCGAAGCCGCCCGCCGCCATCGCTTGCGCACCCAGGCCGTAGCCCTTGCGCAGCACCACGCAGAAGAACGGCACGCGCAGATGCGCCTCCACCATGAACATGCGGCAGACGTGGCGCACCTGCGCCTGCGCCTCGATTTCGGGGCCGACCATGAAGCCCGGCGTGTCGCACAGGGACACGATCGGCAGCCCATGCACGTTGCACAGCTGCATGAAGCGGGAGGCCTTGTCGGCAGCATCGACGTCGATGGCGCCGCCGAGGTGTTGCGGGTTGTTGGCGATCAGGCCGACCGGCTTGCCCTCGATGCGCGCAAGCGCGGTGAGGATGCCGGGGCCGAAGCCCGCGCGCAGTTCCAGCAGCGAGCCGCTGTCGACCAGGCCGCGCATCGCGGCGCGCACGTCGTACACGCGCAGGCGATTCTCCGGGATCGCATGGCGCAGGGTGCGCTGGTCGGCGCAGTGCCAGTCGGTGGTCGCGCCCTGGAAGTACGAGAGGTATTGCTTCGCGACCGCGACCGCCTCGGCCTCGTCCTGCACCAGCACGTCGATCACGCCGTTCTTCGACTGCACGCCGCTCGGGCCGATCTGTTCCGGCGCAAAGGTGCCGAGCCCGCCGCCCTCGATCATGGCCGGGCCGCTCATGCCGATGTTGCTGCCGCGCGTGGCGATGATGACGTCGCTGCAACCGAGCAATGCCGCGTTGCCGGCGAAGCAGCGGCCATGCACGATGCCGACCACCGGCACCTTGCCCGACAGCGCGGCGAACTGGCTGAAGGTGTGGTTGTTGAGGCCCGCGACGATCGGCATGTCGGTGTCGCCGGGCCGCCCGCCGCCGCCTTCGGCGAACAGCACGACCGGCAGCTTGAGCTGGTGCGCGATTCCGAGCAGGCGATCGGTCTTGGCATGGTTGCGCATGCCCTGCGTGCCGGCCAGCACGGTGTAGTCATAGGCCAGCACGGCGCAGCGCGACTTCTCGGGGCCGAACTGCTTCGCATTGATGCTGCCGATGCCGGTGACCATGCCGTCGGCCGGCGTGTTGGCGATGAGGTCGTCGAGCTTGCGCCTGCGTGTCTGCGCGGCGATGGCGAGGGCGCCGTATTCGAGGAAGCTGCCGGGGTCGCTGTCCAGGTCGCACAGGTCGGCGATGTTGGCACGTGCGGTGCGGCCGCCCTGCGCGTGGCGCTTGTCGACCGCCGCCTTGCGGTTGGCGTCAAGCGTGGGGGCATGGCGGTCGATGACCTTCTGCAGGTCGGGACGGATCAGCGACAGGTCATGCGCGGCCTGGGCCTCGGCTTCGATCGATTGGGCATCGACCGCCTCAAGCTGCACCAGCGGCTGGCCTTCGATGAGGTAGTCCCCGGGCGCAGCGAGCAGCGCGACCACGCGGCCGGCCTGCGGTGCGTTCAGCAGGTGCTCCATCTTCATGGCTTCGAGCACGCCGAGCTGCGCGCCGGCCGGCAGCACATCACCCACCGCGACCTCGAACTGCACCAGCCTGGCGGGCATGGGCGCACGAACGACCAGTGCATCGTCGCTGTCGTCGAACTCGATGCCTGGCTTCACCGCGGCTGCGTGGGCGGGCGCGGCCGACTTCTGCATCGCCGCATCGAGCTGCGCGGCGCTGGCCAGCAGTTCCGCGAGGTGCTGTTCGACGAAGCGCGTGTGCACATGCTGCGAGGCGAACTCGGGCCGCGCCGCGATGGCGCGCAGCAGCGACAGGTTGGTCGCGATGCCTTCGATGCGGCACTCTTCGAGCGCACGCAGGGAGCGGCGCAACGCGTCCGCAAAGCTTTTCGTTGACGACTGCACGATCAACTTGGCCAGCAGCGTGTCGTAGTGCGGCGACGGGGCCAGGCCCGCATAGCCGTGGCCGTCCACGCGCACGCCCGGCCCTTCAGCCAGGTCGAAGCGCGAGAGCGTGCCGCTCGCCGGCCGCGCATTGCCTTGCGCATCGAGCGTCTCGGCATTGATGCGCCATTGCACGGCGAAGCCGCGCTGCGGCGCCGTGCGGTCGGCCTCGATGCCGAGTTCGTCCAGGCGCTGCCCCGCGGCAACCGCGATCTGCAGTTGCACGAGATCCAGTCCCGTCACCGCTTCCGTCACCGTGTGCTCGACCTGCAGGCGCGGATTGGCCTCGATGAAGACCCATGGCAAGGTGGTCGCCTGCGCGTCGACGAGAAACTCCCAAGTGCCCAGTCCGCGATAGCCCACGGCCGCGGCCATGCGCAGTGCAGCGGCGGTGACCTCGGCGCGGATCGATTCGGGCAGGGACGGGCTCGGCGCGATTTCCACGAGCTTCTGGAAGCGCCGCTGCAGCGTGCATTCGCGCTCGCCCAGGCTCGCCACCACATGCCCGTCGCCCAGCACTTGCACTTCGATGTGCCGCGCATCGAGCATCAGGCGCTCGACGTACACGCCGTCGACACCGAAGGCCGCCTTCGCTTCGGAGACGCAGCGCGCATGTGCTTCGGCCAGGTCGTCGGCACGCAACACCGCGCGCATGCCGCGGCCGCCGCCCCCGCCGATGGCCTTCACCATCACGCCGGCGTGGGAGCCGTCGGCCACCTGTTGAGCGAGGAAGGCCTGGGCCTGCGCCAGCGTCACCGCGCCCGCGCTGCCGGGCATCACCGGCACCTTGCACTGCGCGGCCAGGGCCCGCGCGCGGGCCTTGTCGCCGAACAGCGCCAGTTGCTCCGGCGTCGGCCCGATGAACACCAGCCCCGCGTCGGCGCACGCCTGCGCGAAGTCGGCACGCTCGCTGAGAAAGCCATAGCCCGGATGCACAGCATCGCAGCCCTCGGCCCGCGCGACCGCGACCAGCGCGGCGATGTCGAGATAGGCAGAAGGACCGGTAGCGTCGAGCGGCATGGCCTTGTCGGCCAGCCGCACGTGCAGTGCCTGCGCGTCGTCCTTCGCGAAGACTCCCACACTGGCGATGTCGAGATCGCGCAATGCGCGCACCAGCCGCACCGCGATCTCGCCGCGGTTGGCCACAAGGATTTTCTGGAACACTGAAGCCCTTTTATTGGTCTTTGAGCAGGCGGCGCAGCACCTTGCCGGCGCCGGTCGTCGGCAATGCGTCGATGAAGCGCACGCTGCGCGGCGCCTTGTAGCTGGCCATGTTGTCGCGCGACCAGGCGATCAGCGCGTCCGCCTCGACCTCCGCGCCCGCCTTCTTCACGATGAAGGCTTTCACGACCTCGCCCTTCTCAGCGTCGGGCTGCGCGATGACCGCAGCCTGCGCCACGGCCGGATGCTTGATGAGGATGGTCTCGACCTCTTCCGGGAACACGCTGTAGCCGGAGACCTTGATCATTTCCTTGAAGCGGCCGATGAAGGTGAGGTACCCGTCCGCATCGATCTTGCCCATGTCGCCCGTGTGCACCCAGCCATTGCGCAGCGTGGCGGCGGTGGCCTCGGGCTTGTTCCAGTAGCCCTTGAACGAGCCGGCGCTGGTGAGGATGATCTCGCCGATCTCGCCCCTGGGCATGTCCTCGCCGGTGTCGGAATCGATGATGCGGATGGTCACGCCCGGCGCAGGAATGCCCTGCGTGCCCCAGCGCGGCGCATCGTGCGGCGTGTAGGTGTCGCAGGTGTGGGTCTCGCTGAGGCCATAGGCCGCCTCGAAGGAGCTCGCGTTCTTCGCGAAGCCCTTCCACTGGTTGGCCAGGCCTTCGGTGAAGGTGATGCCGAAGCTCGTCACGGGGTTCATGCGCAGGCTCGACAGGTCGAACGTTGCGATGTCGGGCAACTGCATCACGGCCACGTTCATCGGCGCGATGCTGTACCACCAGGTCGCCTTGTACCGGTCGATCGCCTGCGGCACTGCATGCGCATCGAAGCGGTGCAGCAGCACCGAAGTGACGCCTGTGAGCACGGGAATGTTGACGCCCATCAGCATGCCGGCGATGTGATAGAGCGGCACGATGGACAGCACCACGTCTTCCGGGACGACGCCATTGCAGTCGGCCGCCGCGCTGGTCTTGAACAGCGCGTTGCCGTAGCTCAGCATCGCGCCCTTCGGCAGGCCGGTGGTGCCGGAGGTGTAGGTCATCAAGGCCACATCGTCGAGGTCGACGGCCACCGGCTGCGGCCTGGCATCGGCGTGCATCACGGCCCAGAAGTCTTCGCAACCCGCCGGCACCTCGCGCGGCGCCTGCCGTGCGGCGGTCAGTTCGGCGGGCAGGTCGATGGTGGGCGTCGCAGGCAGCCAGTCCGCGTAGTGCACCGCGAACACATGCTCGAGCGCGCTCTGCGGGCGCACCTTCTCGACCACCGGCAGCAGCGAGGACGCGGCCACGATCACGCGCGCCTTGAGGTCGCCGACCTGGTAGGCCAGTTCATGCTCCTTGTTGAGCGGGCCGCTCGGACAGACGATGGCGCCGATCTTCTGGATGCCGAAGTGCGCCACGATGTACTGGGGGCAATTGTTGAGGAAGAGCACCACCGGCTCTCCCTTCTTCACGCCCAGCGCCTGCAGGCGCGCGGCGAAGGCGTCGCTGGCGCGGTCCAGCTCGGCGAAGCTGATGCTGCTGCCGTACCAGATGCATGCGGGGTGGCTGCCGCGCTCGCGGGCATGCGTGCGCAGGTGTTCGTGCAGGGGCTGCTGCGCACGAACGGGAAGGGTTGTTTTTTGTCTTGTCTCCATGGCGTCACTCTCTGAGGGTTATCGATAGCCGCGTCTGCCGCATCGTGCCCGAACAATCCTACCGATGGGTATAACTTCGGCGACACCGCACAAACCCGCGCCGGCCGGCGACGTGCGGCTGCCGCGCGGCAATGGCCGCCAGCGTGCCGCCACGGCGGCCACCGACCTGCAGCGCGAGCGCATCCTGCAGGTGGCGACGCAGCTCTTCGCGAAGCAGGGCTATGCGAACACCACTATGGCGCAGCTGGTGCGCGCGCTCGGCGTGACCAAGCCCTTCGTCTACTACTACTTCCGCGACAAGCAGGAGATCTTCGAAGCGCTGTCCTGGCCGCCCGCGGTGGCGTGCCTCACGTCGATGGACTTCGCGCCCGACGACAAGCGGCCCGCGCGCGAGAAGGTGCTCGAAGGCCTCGATCGCCTGATCCGCAACACCGTGGCGCACCATCCGGCGGCCTTCTTCCCGTACCGCGACCCGCAGGCCTACAGGCCCGAATACCGCGCCGCGCAGACGAAGCTGGCCCACCACTTCTACGACCAGCTGTGTCCGCTGCTGGAGCAGGCACGCCGCGATGGCGATCTCGATTTCGACGACACCCGGATCACGGCATTGGCCGCGTGCAGCCTGCCGGGTTTCCTCTACACCTGGTACCGGCCCGACGGCCGCCTGTCACCCGACGAGGTGGTCGCCGCGCTCGGCAAGCTGGCCTTGCGGGTGCTCGGCCTCAAGACATGAGCGCGCCCGCCCGGGCGCAATCCACTTCGAATCTCATCCACCATCACAACCCAGAGGAGACAACAACATGAATTTCTTCAAGCGCGCGCCGCTGGCCGTGGCTGCACTGGTCCTGGCCGCGAGCGCCGCGCAGGCGCAACCGGCCACCTACAAGGTCGCCTACATCGACCCGCTCTCCGGCCCCTTCGCCAACGTGGGCGAACTGATGCTGGCGCACCTGCGCTTCGCGGTGGACGACCTCAACGCCAAGGGCGCATTGCCGAACGGGCAGAAGATGCAGTTGCTGCAGTTCGACAGCAAGCTCTCCGCGCAGGAAAGCCAGAGCGCGCTGCAGGCGGCCATCGACCAGGGTGCGCAGGTGATCGTCACCGGCGGCTCGGGCTCATCGGTGGTGGCCGCGCTGGTGCAGTCGGTGGCGCGCTGGAACGAGCGCAACCCGGGCAAGGAACTGATCGTGCTGAACCACTCGTCGATCGACCCTGACCTCACCGGCAAGAACTGCAGCTTCTGGCACTTCCAGACCGAAGCCAACACGGCGATGAAGATGAAGGCCATCGCCAACTACATCAAGAAGACGCCGGACATCAAGAAGATCTACCTGCTGAACCAGGACTATGCGCATGGCAAGCAGTGGGCCAGCTACGGGCGCCAGATGGTCGGCACGGCGCGCCCCGACATCCAGTTCGTCGGGGAGCAGTTGCACGCGATCGGCCGCGTCAAGGACTTCGCGCCCTACGTCACCAACATCAAGCAGTCGGGCGCCGATTCGGTCATCACCGGCAACTGGGGCCAGGACATGACGCTGCTGCTCAAGGCGGCGGGCGACGCGGGCTACAACCTGCGCTACTTCAATCACAGCGCGGGCTCGATCCCCGGCACCGTGCTGGCGGTATCGCAGGCGAAGATCGGGCAGTTGACCTGGGTGGCCGAATGGCATCCGGGCGAGGCAGACACGCCCAAGGTCGATGCATTGGCCAAGGCCTACAAGGCGAAGATGCACCAGGAGTTCCTGTCGCCGCGCATCGAGATGACCTTGCGCCTGCTGGCAGCCGGCGTCCACAAGGCGGGCAGCACCGATTCGATGAAGGTGGCCCGTGCCATGGAAGACATGAGCTTCGACTCGGTGGTGGGGCCGGTGCGCATGCGCGGCGAAGACCATCAACTGTTGTTGCCGCAGGTGGTCAACACGATTGCGCCGGTCGACGGCAAGGTCGTGAAGGTGGGCTGGGAGGGCACCAGCTACGGCTTCCGCACCGATGCGGTCTACACCGGCAACGAACTGGCGCAGGGCACCGAATGCAAGATGGTGAGGCCGGCGCAATAGGTCAGCTGGGCGACCGGCAAGCGTGCTCGCTGGCCGGTGCCCTGCCGGCCGACGAGCGGTTGATGCGAGAGTCTGTCGGCGTCCCTTGCCACTGCACTAGGTGTTGCCCGTGAGGCGCCGCAACATCAACGAGCCGACCGCCAGCGCGCTCGAATAACTCGTCTGCGATTCTTCTGCCGTCCTGAGCCGGCGGTACACCATCTCGTCTTGCGAATCGCCGGTGGTTGCTTGCAGCACCACCCAGAAAAACCTCCCCTGCCCGCGCTCCTCTACCGTCAGCGCCAAATCACCCATGCTCGACAAATCAAACTCCTGTAGTTGTAATTCATCGCCATCACGTTGGACGCCATGGCGATGCAGCCGGGGTTATGGCACGCGCTGAAAAATTCGCCGTGTAGGACAAGGCTTGGAACGTGGCAGAGTGCACGTGGCGAGGGCTGTCCTACAAGCCGATGTGAAATTTGACAGCCCCATGGCTGTGGCAAAAACCACGGCTGATCCACCCTGGGAATCTCATGACGAAGACAACGCTCGAATTGATTGGTGCACCCACCGATGTCGGTGCCAGCGTGCGCGGCGCGGGCATGGGCCCCGATGCATTGCGTGTAGCGGACCTGCCCGGCGTGCTCGCACGCATGGGGTTCGCGGTGCGCGACGTGGGCAACCTGCCCGGCCCTGCCACGCCGTGGGCCGCGCCGCAGGAAGGCCTGCGGCATCTCGACGAAGTGGTGGCCTGGAACCGTGCGGTGTACGAGGCGGTCGACGCCGCACTGGGCGCCGGCCGCACGCCGATGCTGCTGGGCGGCGACCATTGCCTGGCCATCGGCTCCATCAGCGCGGTGGCCTGGCACGTGCGCCAGCGCAAGCAGAAGCTGCGCGTGATCTGGCTCGACGCGCACACCGACGTCAACACCCATGCGACCAGCCCCAGCGGCAACATCCACGGCATGCCAGTCGCCTGCCTGCTGGGCCACGGGCCGGCTGCGCTCACCGGCTGGAGCGGCCAGCCGGCCGCTATCGAGCCCGACGCCATCCGCTTCATCGGCATCCGCAGCGTCGACGGCGAGGAGCGCGAGGCCATCCGCGACCTCGGCCTGCGCGTGTTCGACATGCGCCACGTCGACGAGAACGGCATGCGCCTGACCATGGCCGATGCACTGCACGACGTGGACGATGAAACGCACCTGCACGTGAGCTTCGACCTCGACTGCCTCGACCCCGACTACGCGCCGGGCGTTGGCACCGGCGTGCGCGGCGGACCGACGTATCGCGAGATGCAGCTCTGCATGGAAATGATCGCCGACACCGGGCGGCTCGGCTCGCTCGACGTGGTGGAACTGAACCCCGCGCTGGACGTGCGCAACCGCACCGCGGAGGTGGCGGTGGAGCTCATCGAGAGCCTGTTCGGCAAGTCGACGCTGGTGCGCTGAGTCGTCCTGGGGAACGGCCCCAAGGTGCCATTGCACTGGAACGGGGCGTCGCTACACTGATTCGCACTTGTCACTCAAGGTGCCGCGATACGTGGTGCCCGCATGAACATGACGGTGCTGACCTGGATGGCAGAGGTGCTGCGTGCGCACCCCGAGATCGCATTGTTCCTGGCGCTCGGCGCGGGCTACGCGGTGGGGCAGATCAAGTTCGGGCCGATCCAGCTCGGCGGCATCTGCGGCACGCTGATCGCGGCGCTCGTCATCGGCCAGCTCGGCGTGACGCCGCAGCCCAGCGTGAAGAACGTGTTCTTCATGCTCTTCATCTTTGCGCTGGGCTATGCGGGCGGACCGCAGTTCTTTGCCAACCTCAATGCCAAGGGACTGCGCATCGGCCTGCTATGCGTGATCGAGGTGGTGGTGGTGCTGGCGCTGGTGCTGACGGCTACGCGCCTCATGGGCCTGGACCAGGGCACGGCCGCGGGCCTGATGGCCGGCGCCGCGACCGAGTCCGCCGTGGTGGGCACGGCCACCGATGCCATCTCCAAGCTGGCCTTGCCCCCCGACCAGATCAAGCAATTGCAGGCCAACGTGGTCACTGCCTATTCGATCACCTATATCTTCGGGCTCATCGCCATCGTGGTCATGACGAGCCAGGTGTTCCCGCTGATCATGCGCATCGACCTGCGCGAGGAGGCCGACAAGCTCTGGCGCGCGATGGGTGGGCACGAGGTCAATGCGAGCGCGACGCCGGCCGCGCCTGAACTGGTCGGCAGGGTCTACACGGTCACCGGCGGCGCGGGCTTGCCGATCCGCAATGTCGAGGCCGTGCTCGGAGCCGGCGGCAGCGTGCAGGGCCTGATGCGGCACGGCCGCACGATGGCCTTCGCAGCCGACACGCCGCTCGAGGCCGACGACCAGGTGCTGGTGGTCGGCCATCGCCTCGCGGTGGTGAAGATGGCGCAGACCTATGCGGACCTGGGCCAGGAAGCGACGGATGCCAGCGCCTTCGGCGTCGTGATGGACACCGCAGAGGTCATCCTCAACCACCCCGATACCCAAGGGCTGACACTCGGTGAACTGCACGTGCCGAAGGCACCGGGCCTGCCGACGCCGCTGCCGGAGAACGTGCTTGTCGCCAGCGTCGAACGCGGCGGCCATGCGCTGCCGCTGCTGCCCGACCTGCGTCTGCAACGCGGCGACCGCCTCAAGCTGTTCGGCCGCGCCGACGACATCGCCGTGGCCGTGCCGCGCATCGGCGAGGGCATGATGAAGTCGGTGCACAGCAACATCGCGCTGGCCTCGGCGGGCATCGTGCTCGGCGTGTGGATCGGACTGTTCAGCGTGAAGATCGGCGGGGTGCCGTTCTCGCTGGGCACGGGCGGCGGCGCGCTGCTGAGCGGCCTGGTCTTCGGCTGGTACCAGGCCCGGCATCCGAGCCGCCTCAGCGTGCCCGACGATGCGCTCGCCCTGCTCAAGGACATCGGGCTGGCCACCTTCATCGCATGCGTGGGACTGGCCTCCGGACCGCAGGCGCTCGAACTGATCCACAAGTACGGCGTGTCGCTCCCGCTCATGGGCGTCACCATCGCCGTGGTGCCGGCCTTCGCATCGCTGATCGTGGGCCGCTACCTGCTGAAGTTCGAGGCGCCGGTGCTGCTCGGCGCCATCGCCGGCCAGCAGTGCAGCACGCCGGCGCTCAGCGCAATCCAGACCGCGGCGGGCAACACCACGCCGCTGCTGGGCTACACGATCACCTATGCCATCTCGAACGTGATCCTGCCCTTGATGGGGCCCCTCATCGTTGCATTTGCCGGAGCGGTGCAGGCGCACTGAAGACCATGGAATGGCTGCACGACATCTTCACGCGCTCGCCGGAGATCGCGCTCTTCCTGTCGCTGGCGCTGGGCTACACGATCGGCAAGGTCGGTTTCGGCAGGTTCCAGCTCGGCGGAGTGGCCGGCTCGCTGCTGGTGGCGGTCATCGTCAGCCAGGCCGGCGTCGAGATCGACTCGGGCGCGAAGACGGTGCTGTTCGCCCTCTTCATCTATGCCGTCGGCTTCGAGAGCGGGCCGCAGTTCTTCGGGGCGCTGGGCAAGCAGTCGGTCAAGGAGATCGTGCTGGCCTTCGTGCTGGCTGCGACGGGGCTGGCCACGGTCATCGTCATGGCCCGGCTGTGCGGTTTCGACAAGGGCCTGGCCGCTGGGCTGGCTGCCGGCGGGCTGACGCAGTCGGCCATCATCGGCACCGCGGGCGACGCGATCGCCAAGCTGGGCCTGGCCGCAGAAGAAGTGCAGCGGCTGCAGGGCAACGTGGCCGTGGGCTATGCGGTGACGTACATCTTCGGCACCTTCGGCGCGATCATCGTGTGCGTCAACATCCTGCCCCGGTTCATGGGCCGCAGCATCCGCGACGACGCGATCAAGGCCGAAGCCGAGTTGCAGACGGGCGTGCAGGTGTTCGGCCCGGACCAGCAAGCGGCCGCGCCGGACCTGGTCGGCCGCCTCTACCAGGTGAGCGCGGGCCGCCAGCATGCGGTCGCGCAGATCGAGCACGCGACCCCGGGCGCGGCGATAACGATCGAGCGCGTGAAACGGGGTGAGCAGTTCATCGAGGTGGCGCCGCAACTGCTGCTGGAAGCCGATGACGTCGTGCTGGTGGTGGGCCGACGCGAAGGCGTCGTGGCCAGCGCGGGCCTGCTCGGCAAGGAGGTCTACGACGTCGACGGCATGGAACTCATCATCCAGCGTCGCGACGTGGTGGTGACGCGGAAGGACCTGGGCGGCAGGGCCCTCGGCGAGATCCGCCGGAACATGGCCACCGCGGGCCTGCGCCGCGGCGTCTACCTGGAGCAGATCAGCCGCATGGGCCAGGTGCTGCCCATCGGCCCGGACCTGGTCGTGCAGGTGGGCGACACGGTCACGCTGCATGGCGTCGAACGCGACGTGCAGCGCGTGGCGGGCGCCGTCGGCGAGGTCATCGTGCAGAGTGCGAAGACCGACTTCGTCTACTTGGGCGCGGGGGTGCTCGTCGGCCTGCTGATCGGGCTCGTCAGCTTCAGGGTGGGCGGCATTCCGCTGACCCTGGGCAGCGGTGGCGGCGCGCTGCTGTCGGGCCTGCTGTTCGGCTGGTACCGCGCGAGGCGACAGACCTTTGGCGACTTTCCCATCGGCGCGGTGCAGCTCCTGAAGGAACTGGGCCTGGCCGGCTTCGTCGCCGTGGTGGGCCTGCAATCGGGCCTGCAGGCGGTGACGACGATGCGGGAACACGGCCTCGCGATCTTCGGTGCCGGCGTGGTCGTGACCATCGTGCCGCTGCTGCTCACGATGCTGGTCGGCCGCTACGTCCTGCGCTACGACAACACGGCCATCCTTGCCGGTGCGCTGTCGGGCACGCGCAGCGCCAACCCCGCGTTCGGCGAAGTGCTGGACAAGGCCGGGAACCCGGTCCCCACCGTGCCCTTCGCGATCACCTATGCGCTGGCCAACGTGCTGCTGACCTTGCTCGGCCCGCTGGTCGTGGCCCTGGCGTGACGCCGCCGCGTATCAACCGCTGAAACCTGACTGGAGACTCCCAAAATGGAATTCAAGGACGTCGAGAAACTCGCCGCACTGAGCCCGTTCGAGCTGAAGGATGCATTGATCGAGGTCGCCAGCGAGAACGATCGCTCGATGCTGAATGCCGGCCGCGGCAATCCCAACTTCCTCGCCACCACGCCACGGTACGGCTTCTTCCAGTTCGGGCTTTTCGCCATGACGGAGGCCGAGCGCTCTTACATCTACATGGACCATGTTGGCGGCTTCCCGGAGCGCGAGGGCATCGAGGCGCGCTTCGAGATCTTCGTGGCCCGCAACAAGGGCGTGGAAGGCGTGCGCTTCATCGCGGCCGCCGTGTCCTACGTGCGCGACCAGTTGGGCCTGTCGGCCGGCGACTTCATCTACGAGATGTGCGAGGCCATCCTGGGCTGCAACTACCCGGTGCCCGACCGCATGCTGCGCCTGTCGGAGATCATCGTGGGCCAGTACATCCACCGCGAGATGATCGGTTCGCACCCCTTCGAGGGCCGCTTCGACATGTACGCGGTCGAGGGTGGCACGGCGGCGATGACCTACCTCTTCAACAGCCTGCGCGAGAACCACCTCATCAGCAAGGGCGACACCATCGCGCTGGGCATGCCGATCTTCACGCCGTACATCGAGATTCCGGAGCTCAACGACTACCAGTTGCTGGAGGTCTCCATCGAGGCCGCGCCCGACAAGCACTGGCAGTTCCCGTCCAAGGAACTCGACAAGCTGCTCGACCCCAAGGTCAAGGCCTTCTTCCTGTGCAACCCGAGCAATCCGCCGTCGGTGAAGATGAGCGACGAGGTGCTCGCGCGCATCGTCGAGATCGTGAAGCAGCGGCCCGACCTCATCATCCTCACGGACGACGTGTACGGCACCTTCGCGGACGACTTCGTCTCGCTCTTCGCGATGTGCCCGTTCAACACCATCCTGGTGTATTCGTATTCCAAGTACTTCGGCGCGACCGGCTGGCGCATGGGCGTGGTGGCCACGCACGAGGACAACGTGCTTGACCAGCGCATCGCGGCCTTGCCCGAAGCCACGCGCAAGGAACTCGACGCGCGCTACGGCTCGATCACCCCCGCGCCGCGCGCACTGAAGTTCATCGACCGCCTGGTCGCCGACAGCCGCACGGTCGCGCTCAACCACACGGCCGGGCTGGCCACGCCGGTGCAGGCGCAGATGGTGATGTTCTCGCTGTTCTCGCTGATGGACGAACCGCAGGCCTACAAGGCATCGATGAAGCGCATCGTGCGGCGGCGCAAGGAAGCGCTCTACCGCGAGCTGGCCCTGCCGCTGCCGGTCGATCCGAACTCGGTCGACTACTACCACCTGCTGGACCTGAAGGACATCTCCGCGCAGCTGCATGGCGAGGCCTTCGCCGAATGGATCGCCCAGCGGCTGCGGCCCAACGAGGCGCTGTTCCGCATCGCGCAGGAGAGCGGCGTGGTGATGCTGCCGGGCCGCGGCTTCGGCACCGAGCACGCATCGGGCCGCGTGTCGCTGGCCAACCTCAACGAATACGACTACGCCAACATCGGCCGCGCAGTGCGGCACCTGTCGGCGGAGTACTTCGCGATCTTCGAGAAGGAAGGCGGGGCCGCGCCTGCCGGGCGCAAGGCTGGCGGGAAAAAGAAACCGAAATAGCCGCCGCCGGCCGACGCCCCGCGACGAACGCCTTCAGGGCTTCACGACTTGCGCGGCCTTGGCGCGTTGCACGTATTGCTGGTAGGCCGGCAGCGCGACCGCCGCCAGGATGCCGATGGCCGCGATCACCGGAACGATCAGCCCGCCGATCTTCACCAGCGTGGTGTTGGCGGGCGGCGGGGCGCCGTAGCGGTTGGGGCCATCGGTGCCGGGCTTGAAGACCCAGATCAGTCCCACCAGGGGAATGAAGGCGAGCAGCGTCATCCAGCCGTTCCAGTCCATGTCGTGGCTTCGCTGGATCAGCTTCAGCACCAGGAAGACAAGGTACGGAATGCTCAGCAGCACGCCGATCCCTCCGCCCAGTGCTGAGGCGAGGCCACCATGGCCGGTACCGCCCGCGATGGCGCCGACAACCACGCTCACCGCGAGGACGGCCGCGATCATCACGAGGTAGGCGCCCACGGCATTGGCGAGGTAGCGCAGCCGCCCGATGCGGCCCCTGGCCGAGAAGAGCCTGACCGGCTGTACCGTGTCGTCCGCCGCGTAGCGGTCGGCGACGATTGCGGTGGGTGCCGCATAGGGGTTCACTGCTTGGGCCATGCGCTTCTTCTCCTCGTGAATGTGTGTGTGACCGAGCCGCCCGGCACCCGGGCGTCATCGGGCGGCATCTTCGTTGCTGACGTGACAAGAAACAATCCGCAACACTGCGAGGTTGTTGCACGAAAAGCACGACGTGCCGGCCGGCGAGCGGGCCGGCATTTCAAAGGTGAAGGTCGCCGAGACCGCCGAGGGCTGCCTGCAGCGCGACCAGCGCAGCGACCCCCAGCACCATCACCACCACAAGGATTCCCGCGGAGATTTTGACGCCCGTCGAGTTGGGCGGCGGCGGCGCGCCAAAGCGGTTGCCGCCTTTCGTACCGCCCTTGAACAGCCAGAGCAACGCCACCAACGGAATGATGGCCAGCAACAGCATCCAGCCGGACCAGTCCATGTCGTGGCTGCGCTGGATGCCCATCAGCGCGTGGAACACCAGCAGGGGAATCAGCGTGACCAGCATCACCAGTACCAGCGACAGGGTGCTGGCGCCCACGCCGGCCACAGCGTAGACGAGCGCGCCGGACACGGCATTGCAGATCAAGCCCGCCGCCGTCGTATACGCGAGATACCGCAGCCGCCCGATCCGCCCCTTGGCCGACCACAACTTGATCGGCTGGACCTCATGACCCTCCACATCGGCCACGGCCGCCGCGGGTGCTGCGTACGGATTGATTGCTCCTGACATTTTTCTACTCCCTTTGATAGATGAAACTTCTCTTGTTATCGGCGGCTGCTACAGCAGCCCTGCTCGCTTGACTGCGTGATATCTGTTGACCAGCGCCACCGCCAACTGCGCCGGCTCGACATCGATGGACAGCGGATCGTTCCCCACCACGCGCGCAAACGCATCGCGGCGAGACTGGTCGAACAGGTGCGCCGCGGCCACATCGACCGCATCGCGCGCACGCACGATCGGCTGCGCAGCGATGCGGCCGAGCACGCGCTCGCGCAGGCTCGCGACCAGCACCAGGTGATTGCGCCGCAGCAGCTTGATCGCGGGACGCAACTCTGCGGCGTCCTCGTCGCGGAAGTTGGTCAGCACGATCACCAGGGCGCGGCGGCGCTGCACGCGCAGCAGTTCCTGCGCGGCCAGCTGATAGTCGGAATGCGTGGCGCCGGGCTGGATGTCGTGCAGCCGGTTCATCAGCGCGTTGAGCGTGGCGGCGCCCTTGCGCGGCGCGAAGTCGCGGCGCTGCTCGGGCGGCCCGCCGAAGGTCATTGCGCCGACCTCGTCGCCCTCCTTCAGCGCCACGTAGCTCAGCAGCATCAAGGCGTTGAGCGCCTCGTCGAAGTGGCTGCCGCCGCGTTGCGCCTGCATGCCTTCGTCGGCGCGCATGCGGCGGCCGCAATCGAGCAGGAAGAACACGCACTGGTCGCGGTCGTCCTGGAACTCGCGCACGATCGGGCGCTGGTGCCGCAGCGTGGCCTTCCAGTCGATGTGGCGCAGCGAGTCGCCGGTGCGGTAGTCGGCGAGCTGGCGGAAGTCGGTGCCCTGCCCGCGCTGCGCATAGGTCTTGATGCCGATCTGCGCCAGGCGCCGGTCCCCCGACAGCCATGCATAGCGCGCCAGCGCGGCGAAGTTGGGATACACGCGGATGCGCTGCGGCTGGCCCAGCGGCTGGCGCACTTCGAAGCAGCCGGCGCGCGTGCGCCAGCGCAACTGCGTGACGCCGAACTGCGCCACGCCACGCGACAGCGCGGTGGCCGAGTAGCGCATCTCCAGCCGGGCGCCGGCCGGCGCCACCACGGCTTGCGGCAGGCCTTCGAACGAGAAGTGCGGATCGACCTCGTCGAAAACCGCAACCTGCCAATCCACCGCGCCTTCGTTCACCAGCGTCAGCGACAGCACGGTCGGCACGCCCAACGAGAACGCGCCGGGCAACTGCCGCTCGACGCGCAAGGGCGCCGCGTGCCATAGGCGCCAGCTCCGCCAGAGATCGACGCCGGCATAGCCCGCGCCCGCGGCCAGCAGCACGGCGCACGCCGGCCCCACCCATTCCGTCGGCACACCCGCCATCGATGCCACCGCGGCAAGCACGGCCAGGCCGGCCAGTGCCAGCACGGTGGCGCGGGTGGGAATCAGCAAGCGGCGCATGTGTGAGTGCCCGCGACCTCAGAGCCTGGGTGCCTCGACGCCGTCGAGCGCGCCGCGCAGCAGGTCGTCAAACCCGCGGCCTTCGAGTTGCGCGTCGGGCGAGATCATCACGCGGTGCCGCAAGGCCGGCAGCGCCTGCCTGGCCACGTCGTCGGGCGTGATGAAGTCGCGGCCTCGCATCAGTGCAGTCGCTCGCGCGGCCCGGATCAGAGCCATGGTGCCGCGCGGACCGGCGCCGGATGAAAGTCCCGGCCAGTCGCGCGTGGCGCGCGCGATGCGCACCGCATAGTCGACCACGCGCGCATCGGCGTGCACGAGGCAGGCGAGCCGCTGCAGTTCGATCACCTGCGCCTCGGCCAGGCAAGGCGTGACGGCGTCCAGCGGAAACTGGTTGCCGGCGCGATGCTGCGTGGTGAGTTGCACGATCGCGTTCTCTTCCTCATGGCTCGGGAAGCCGATGTCGATCTTCAGCAGGAAGCGATCAAGCTGCGCCTCGGGCAGCGGATAGGTGCCTTCGGTGTCGATCGGGTTCTGCGTGGCCATGACCATGAAGGGCCGCGGCAATTGCAGCGCCTGGCCTTCGAGCGTGACCTGGTATTCCTGCATCACCTCGAGCAGCGCGCTCTGCGTCTTGGCTGGTGCGCGGTTGATTTCGTCGGCCAGCAGCAGGTTGGTGAACACCGGGCCCTGGTGCACGCGCAAGGTGCCGATGCCGCTCTCGCCGCGCCCGGCCGGGTCGAGCACCGAATGGCCGGTGATGTCGGAGGGCATCAGGTCGGGCGTGAACTGCACACGTGCATAGCGCAGCGACATGGCCTGCGCGAGCGCGCGTGCGAGCAGCGTCTTGCCGAGCCCGGGAATGCCTTCGATGAGCACATGGCCGGAAGCGACCAGCGCCACCAGCACCTGGTCGATCGCCTCGGCCTGGCCGACCACGGCCTTGCCGACCTGCGCACGCAATGCGTCGAGCCAGCCGGCCGCGCGGGTTAATTCGTCGGGGGTGATTTCTGACATGGGAATCTTTCGGGTATCAAGGTGAAGTGGGCGCGTGCGGGATCGCATTCGCATCGAGACGGCGTCGTGCCGTCTCCAGCAGTTCGAGGTCGGCCGCCAGTGCGCCGGGGCCGCGCTTGCGCGAGGCCATCGCCTGCGACAGGGCACGCGCGTCGAGGCCGGTGGCTTGCGCGATGGCGGCGGTGCGCTGTCCGGCATCGCCCTGCGCATGGCGGCGCAGTTGCCTTCTCGCCGATTCGTCCAGCGCGCGCACCTGGGCCGCATGCAAGGCGTCACCGCCGTGCATGTGCAGGAATTCGGCCGTGCCGCGCACCTGCTCGGCCATCGAGCGGCGCTGCGTGCCGATCGACGCGATCAGCGGCCCGAAGCGCACGCCCGCACGCCACAGCGCGACGCCAAGCGCCAGCAGGCCGAGCAGGATGGCGGCCTGGCCGTTGTGCCAGAGCCAGCGCACGAAGGGTTCGCGCGATTCCTCGACGACGAACCAATACTCCGCGCCGGCGCGAGCCTCCAGGGCGGCAGCCACGAGCAAGGGGTTGTCGGCGCGCAGCAGGTTGCCGTTGGTGAGCACCGACCAGCTGCCGATGACGGTCACGCTGCCCTTGCCCATCGGCATGCGCAGCATCTCGGCGCCACGCGGGCCTTGCATCGACCAGAGCGGCATGCGCTTCCCGTCCTTCGAGACGTATTCGGAGCCGGCGTGCACGCCGCAGAAGCGGAAGTTGCGCAGGCCCGCATAGCTGGCCGGCGAGGAATCGGGCTCGGTCAATGTGCGGCAATCGGCGTCCTTCGCGGCAGCGGCTGCGGACGACTTCGGAGCGGGCTCGGCCTTGGGATCGGCCTTGACGATCCGGCTGTCGAGGGGCAGCCAGTCCTTCAAGGACTCATGGCCCACCATCGAGCCGGGGATGAGCAGTTGCCCGCCCTGCTCCACCCACTCGCGCAGCCGGGCGGCCCGGTCGGGAAACAGGTCCCAATGCCGCGATGCCAGCAGCAGCCGCGCCTGCGCGGGCGGCATCTGGTCGAGGCCCGGGCGCTTCACCACCGTGCCGCCCAGTTCGCGCAGCAGCTTCTGCGTTGCATAGAAGGCGTTGGTCGCCGCTTCGCCGCGCGCGGGCGTGCGGCTTTCCGTGGGGGCCCATTCGGTGGCGTCGACCAGCCATGCCACGGCAGCCACCAGCAGCAGCGCGACGACGATGCGAATCAGGTTGTCCTTCATCGCGTCGCGCCCGCCGGTGCGGCCCCGGGCAGTTGCCGGTCGAACTCGTTGCACAGCGCCAGCACGCCGGCCGTGGCGGGCATGCGCTCGCCATAGGCCGCCTGTTGCCAGGCGTCGACCAGCCGTGCAAAGAAGGCCTGCGGGGCAGGGGCCAGCAGGCGCGATGCCAGCGCGACGCATTCGCCCTCGGTGCTGGCCGCGCGCACCGGCACGGCTTGCACATGCACCAGCCGCGACAACGCGCCGCGATAGAGCAGCGACAGGGCCGCGCGCTGCTGGCCGCGCTGCCAGAGGCCGGCGGCTGCATCGCCGATGTCGGCGGGCAGTGTCTCGGGGCGGATGTCCAGTGCGCCGACATGGCTGGGCAAGGGTTCCATCGCATGCCGCGCGCCGTCGGCACGAACCTTGACCCAATGACGAAGGCTGACGAGGACCCAGGCCAGCAGCAACGCGCCCAGCACCCACACCAGCACGCGGCCGCCTTCGCTCACCGCCCTGAAGAAGTCGACCAGCCAGCCGGCGCTGGCGTTCTCTTCCTTCTTCTTCGCTTCGGGCTTGTCGGGCTTGCCCTCCTTGCTGCGGTCCTTGAAGCGCAGCTCCTTCGAGGTCCTGGTGCCGGGCAGGTCCGGATCGGCGCGAACGACCTCCGCCGCGGCCTGGACTTGCTGGCGCGTGGGCGCGTCCGGCGTTGTCGCGGCCTGCGCCACGCCACACACGAAGACGCAGGCCAGGACCATGCCGACGCATCGGGCGCGCATCCGGTCACTCCGCGAAGTCACGGCGAAACTCCTGCTCGATATCCCACGCTTCCAACTCCACGCGGCGGTTGAGATACATCGCGAATCCCGCCCCCACGTAGAACGGCTCGAGCAGCCCGACGACGGCGGCATAGGCGGTCGCGACCAGCACGCTGGAGAGCACCGACTCATTGGTGATCCAGCCGAACACGCTGCGCAGGCTGCCTTCTGGCGCGAACCACAGCGCGAGCGACAACACGGCCATGTACAGAGCCATCTCCGCGTTGGCGAATGCGAACTGCAAGCCGGTGGCGGCGCCGCGCCGGCCGCGCAGCATCTGCTCGCGACGCTTGCGCCGCGCCCCGCCGCGCTGGCCTTCGAGCTGCTCCACCGCCTGCGTGTACGAGCGCCACGGCGACAGCCGGCGCCAGAACAGGCTGCGCAACAGTTGCCCGCCCCAAACGGCGCGGCGCTGCTGCCACAGGTCGTTCCATCGCGTGGCCTGGCCGAACACGGCGCGCGACAGGATGAACAGCAGGCTGCGGTCCAGCCAAGGCTTGAGCATGAAGATCAGCGTGGCCGGCAGCCAGGTCGCGAACTCTGCCGTGCAAAGGGACAGCAGCACGACCACCGCATAGAGCGGCAGGAAGCTGCGCCACACCGATGCCGCATGCTGGCGCACCAGCGCCGCACCCAGGTCGGCAGCCTCGGCCATGGGTCGCGGCCGCAACGCGATGGCCAGCCCGTCAACGCGCATGGCCGTCTCCGCCCTGGGGCGCCTGGACCGTGCGGCGCGGCCGGCCCTGCCAGCCGAGATAGGCCAGCACCAGCAGCCAGCAGGCCGCGCCCACGCCGTACTTCACCTCGGGCGCCACCCAACGCGCGGACGACCAGAACGCCTCGATCGCAGCCGCAATCAACAGCATCCCGACCACGCCATAGATCACCACCACGGCATGGTGCGCGGCCAGCCGCAAGGATTCCAGCCGCGTATGGCGTCCCGGTGCGAGCCAGGCATGACCCAGCCGCAAGCCCGCCGCACCCGACAGCACGATCGCCGTCAGTTCGAAGGCGCCGTGCGTGACGACGAAGGAACAGAAGTTCTGCCCATGTCCGGCCTGGATCAGGTAGCCGCCGACCGCGCCTGCCTGCACGCCGTTGAACAGCAGGAAGAACGCGCTGCCCACGCCGGCGAAGATGCCGGACGCGAAGCAGCGGAAACCCACGCCGATGTTGTTCATGATGTAGTAGCCGAACATCGTCCAGTCGTCGTCGGCGTCGCGCTTGCGGCCGAAGGCGTCGGCATCGTCGCCGTACATGTGCTCGAAGTTCTGCACCTGGTCGGCGCCCAGCAGGTGCAGGATGAAGCCGGGGTCGTGCCAGGCCGCGAAGCCGGCCAGCAGCAGCGGCAGCGTGAACAGCAAGGCCGCCGCGAGCAGGAAGCCGCCATGCGCGCGCACCGCCTCCGGGAAGTCGACCAGCACCAGCCGGCCCAGGCGCGCCATGCCGTAGTCGTGGCGGCGATAGATCAGCCGGTGCGCGCTCTGCGTCAGCGTCTCCAGCCGCTGCGTCATGTGGACCGGGTAGGCGCGTGCCTGCGCCAGCGCCAGGTGCTCGCAGACGCGCCGGTACAGCGTCGCGAGCCGCGCCCCGTCGAACTTGCGCTTGCGTTCGGCCACGCCGACCTCGGCTTCCAGCTCGGCCCACAGGGGCGCGTGCATTTCCTCGAATTGCAGCGGCGTCATGGGCGCGCTTCCTGGCCATTGCCGTTGCCGTTGCCGTTGCCGTTGCGCCGGCCCATGACCCATTGCGCCACGCCGAGCAATCGCGGCGAGGCCTTGGCGCCCGGCGCGCCGGCCGGCAGCACCGGCTGCGCGATCAGCGCCAGTTCCTCCAGCCGCTCGGGCGTGAGCCGGCGGGCCCGGCCGGCCCACGACACGATGGCCGCCTGCTCGCGCATGCTCAGCGGACGCTGCGGCGCCATCGGCTCGGCCGCCGGTACTTCGCCATGCAGGCTCACGCTGTCGCTGAACACCACCAGCGTGCCGGCCGCCAGGTCACCCAGGCGCTTGCTGTCGCGGCGCAAGAGCATGCTGGCGAGGCCTGCGCCGTAGAGCGCGGGCAGGAAGTCGGCGGTGCGCAGCAGGTTGCGGATCAGCGCGGCGGCCGGCGTCACCGGCAGGCCCGAGTCCATGACCACGCGCAGTCCCAGCGCGCGCTTGCCGGGCGTCGCGCCACGACGCGAAAGCTCGAACACCACCGGGTATAGCCACTCCAGCATGAAGTAGCTGATCAGCATCAAGGCCGTGCCCACGCCCCCCATGGACTGGGTGACGATGGCGAGCACGAGGAAGGCCACGAGCCGGATCGCCAGGTCGATCAGGTACGCCAGGCTGCGCGCCATCAGGCCGGCCGGACGCAGCGACAGGGCGATGCCTTCGGGCGTTTCGGCAGTGTGGAGCGTGTCGAGGCGCACGGGAGCGATCCTCGGGTCAGGCGCGCACGACGACCGTGTCCGCGATGATGTCGTGCAGGCAGCGGCGGGACTTGCGGAAGATGAACAGGCCGTCGACCAGCGCATAGAGCAATATCGTGCCGGTCGTGACGCCCATCAGCGCGTCAAGGCAATAGCGCAGGCCGACGACGCGCGCTGCCGATGCCGGCGCGCCGCCGGGCCGGACGATGCGGATCCTGAAGATGGCCTTGCCGATGGTCTGGCCGCGCATGACCAGCAGGTAGCCGTTCAGCAGCAGGAAGACGACGAGGTCCAGCGCGACGTCCTCGAACCGCAGTGTCCAGAGGCCCTGCGAGCTGGCGGCCGGGTCGACCAGCGGCGAGAAGTTGGCGAGCAGGCGGCTCGCGACGGTCATGATGACGCCATCGGCGACGTAGGCGAACAGACGCGTCCAGCGCCCCGCCAATTGCCCCCTGCGATCGTCTGACTGCACATCCTCGACGTGCGACTGCGGCGGCGCATAGCGCTCGTCCTGCGATGTCGGCTGCATATTCCCTGCTCCCCTCCCGCAGTGCGGGCCCTTGATGGTCGAGCGCGGATTCTATGTAGCTGTTTCAAATGGTCGGGACGGAAAATTCACGATCTGGCAACCATTGATTCGCAAAGTGCTCAACCGCGTGTCCACGAGGGCGAAATCGGGAGATTTGTCGCGGGCGCGGGTGTCGACGCAGGGTCCGCCGAAGTTGCGGAGGATGTCGGAGAGGCGGGCGCCGCGGCCGGCGCGGGCGACGTCGCGGGCTGTGCGGGCGGCTGTGCGACCCCGGGCGCCGCAGGCGCGGGCACC
>NZ_JAAVVD010000045.1:0-29997 GCF_018449755.1 Variovorax sp. dw_954
CTCTGGCATGGAGCGCCTACAGGTTGTGCTCGGCCTTTTCCTGCGCGGGGTGTTGAACCAAACCCGATCTTAGGACGAGCCCCGCGCCAATTCGCGCGCGATACCTTTGCTACCTGCACCCTGGTCGTGCAGCCACAACCCTTCCGTCCGACTCCAGGCGTGGCGCACCGCCCCTCTCTCAGGCGCAGCCTTCCAGGTGATGCTGCAGCCGACCGCAGCGCCCTTTGATGTCTCTTCGACAACCCTTGAAAATTACGCGCACCGAAACTACATTTCGATCCTGCTGAAAGCAGCTTCACCCACCAAAGAAAGGAGCTTGATCGTGAATGCCCATCCTGTCACTCCCTCTGAGGGAAGTGGTCCTGTCGCCCGCAATGCTACGAGTCGGCGCAGTCTGTCTGCCGGCATGTCAGACCGCCAGACGCAGGCCTACCTGGTTGCGCGGGACGCCGTGCGCCGGGCGCAACGCTGCGCTCCGCTCTTCGACACGGTTGCGAAACGACATTCATCCCAACTTCACTGAGATTCGGCGCTGCGTCATAGACGGTTGGAGGGAGGCACGCCCGCGGCGCGCTCGCGTTCCTCGTCTGCTGCTGCCGAATGGGCTTGCCGGTCAGGCGCTGCGTTCGCCATGCGCGCGTGCCGGCTCCGCAGACACAAGGGCGTCACCCGGACGCGCGGCTGGCGCCACCATGCTTCCGCGGCACGAGGACGTGCGACAAAAGCACTGAAAATCGGAAGCGCTGACGGCCGCGTCGACGATGAGGCCATAGTCCAGGAATATTTCCTCGCCTGCGAGCAGCGGCCTCAGCGAAAAGATCCTCAGCGTCAAACGCCCTCTGCCATCGATCTCCTCGACAGCCTCGCAATTCGGCGTGCAGGAATGATTGATGTGCCGCGTTGCGTTGCCCCCGGGGCTTCCGTCGATCGTGTCGCCGATCGACTGCCCGAATAGCTGGTCGACCAACGCAATCACGGTCATCTCCTACTTTGCTGCTGTGGGTCTTGCATGATCATGCCCTTTCGATTCCTTGGGGAGCTTGCTATGTACCGCATTGGCGCGAAACTGAAGGAGGTTGAACTGAAGTTTCTTCATCCGACCCAAATGACGGTCGGCTTCAGGGAGGTTGCCAGGAAGCGCAAATCATGGGCCAAGCTGGCCGCCAAGGAACGGCGCGTAGCCATGAGTCAGCAACTGTTTCCTGCCATTGAAGGACCCCGGAAAGCCTTCTACATCCTGGACCACCGCCATACGGCCCCCGCGCTGGTTCAGGAGAAATCCGAGTGCGTGCTGGTCGGTATCGTGAAGGATTTGTCGACCCTCGGAATGAGCAACTTCTGGGTCTTTCTGGACCAACAGGCCTGCGGCATTTCCTCGCGCGGCACCGTGTCCGCCAGGCTCGTGCTCCAGGCCGGCGACAACAGCGCGGTGCAACAGCCTGCGGCAAACGTGAACACCAAGAGCGTTGCCGCTCCCGCCCACCCCAGCACTGCCAGCAGCGACAGGATCACGAGGACGCCGACCTGGACGCGCAGCGCGACAAGAATCAGTCGCCTCCGGTCCATGGTGTCGGCCAGCACACCCGCCGGCAGGGCCAGCAGGAACATCGGAAAGAACACAGCCGTCTGCACCAGGGCCGCCAGAAAGGAGGAACCCGTCAGTTCCACCATCAACCACGAAGCGGCCATCACCTGCATGGCGTTGCCCGTGAAATAGATCGCGCTGCCGGCCCAGAGTCCACGGAAGTGCGGCAGGCGCAACGGAGACCAGAGCGACTGGGATGAAGAGGACATCGTCAACTACCGCGGTTATTTTGCGAGGCCGAAGCGATCAAGAGGCCTTCGTTTCGCTTTCATGTGAGAGCCGATGCGCGAGCATCGGGCCCCTGCGACACGGCATGCCTTCGCCCCGCTAGAACGGGATGTCGTCGTCATCTGGGTCCGGTGCAGCAGATGGCAATGCCGAACGTGTGGCGCGCGTCGCGGACGGCGCACTCGACGCCGGCGGCTCGGTTGTTCTTTCCGAAGACGATCCGGCTGCTGTAGTAGACACTGCCACCCCTGCGCCGTCCAGCGCGGCCTTGAGCGCTGCTTCGACCGCGTCGATGCGCTCCTTGCACACCTTGTACGCCTCCACCGATTCCGTGACGATCGTCAACAGATCATCGATGTTCGGTTCGGACTGGTCTCGCAGTGTCTCGGCGTGCTGCTGCAGCACGCCATAGGCGTCCCTGAAACTCTTCTTTGTCACGTTGTCGGTCATGGTGTCTTTCCCGGAATGGGGTCGGTGCGAACAACGGTCGAACCGTCCCTGAACTGGATGTTGAGCATTGGCGAAGCGCTGGCTTCCCCGCTGGAGGTCACTGGCTTGCCCTCGCCGTTGCGCACGATGGCAAAACCGCGCGTCAGCGTCTTTTCGGGGCCTTGGCCGGTGACTTCACGCATCAGCGCCTGCGCATTGCCGCGCGCTTGCTGAACGGTGCCTGCAGCACGTTCGGCCACGTGCTGCAGGCGAATATCCAAGGACTGGCGAGCGGATCGGGTGGCAGCGACCGAACGGTCGATGACGGCGTTGTAGGCCACGTTGCTTGCCGCCCTGCCCTCGCCGACGCTAGACAGCGCGTCGACGCGGATCGAGGTCATCATGGCTGGCACCTTCTGCCGCGCCGTGGCGATCTCCTGCATGGCATCGGCTCTCACAGCAGTCAGCATCGCCAGGCTTGTGCGGGAGGCGTGGTGCACTTGACGAACGGCAGCGACCGAAACCTGGTTCAGCGCGCCCGTGCTGTCCTCTTTCGCACGGGCCAGGTGAGTCCGGGCATCCGCACGCATCTGTGCTTCCCTGCGCTCAACGGCCAGGCGCGCGGTTCGGGCTGCCTGCGCGCCAGCGCCAAGAATCGCCTCCCACGCCTGCCGGGCTTCCCGGCTCCTGCGCAGGATCTGCTGCTCAATGCCTGCGATCACCTTGCTGGGCGTATCAAAGCGGACATGGGCCACTTCATCGGCAAGCGTGCTGTCCCGCTCGTGGCCGATGCCGGTCAGCACTGGGATGGTCTGGTCGCAGATGAAGCGGGCCAACTCGTAGTCGTTCAGCCAGGCCAGGTCATTGACGGCACCGCCGCCGCGGATGATGACAATGGCGTCCGGCTGTGTGGGTGCGTCCCGGTGTCCTCCTCCATCGCCCGAGTCGCCCTCGCCGAGTGATAGGTCGTTGAGCGCGGCCGTGGCGGCCGCGACAATTTCGCGGGCAGCGCCTTCGCCTTGAAATCGGCTGTGGGAATAGATGAAGCGGCAGATGCCGAAGTGCTCCAGACGCCGCGCCTCCTTTTGAAAGTCGCCAAGACCCGCCGCCTCCTGCGGTGCCACGACCAGGACGAGTTGATAGTCCCACGGCGGCGCAAGCTGGCGATTGCGGTCGAACACACCCTCGTGCTGCAAGCGTGCCCGGATCTCCTTTTTCCTCGCCTCGAGATCGCCCAGGGTGTACTCCGGATCAATCGCATCGATCTCGAGGCTGAAGCCGTACTGACTCTTGAATACCGGCCTGGCGCGCACCAACAACTTGATGCCGGCGCCGATCACCGCGCCTGTGGCTTTCTCGAAATCGGGAAGGATGCGCGCCGCGGTACTGGACCAGATGGTTCCCCTGGCCTTGGCCACCAACTGGCCGTTGCTGTCGCGCTCGGACAGATCCAGATAGACGTGGCCATTGCGGGCGTATGCCTCGCTGACCTCGACCAGGGTCCAGACACCGCCCGCGAACGCCTGGGCCACGGCTGCCGCGACCCCGTTCAGGAGCCGTGACAGCGGGATGCCCTTGCGGGTGGTGCTCAGTTCGGACGACGCAGCGGCGAGCGCAACCTGCGATGCGGCGCTTACAGCGGGCGCCATGCCGGCTGGCAGCCACGCCGTGAAGGCCACCAAGTCGACGCCGGCTTCCACGTACCAGCGCTTGGCCGCGCCGTCGAAACGCGCGCCCAATGCCTTGGCGGCATCCTTCGATTTGTAGGGGACGTCGAGGTATTGGCGGGTCATTCAGCCATTCTCAAAGAGCAATGGCGCCAAGCATCGGGAGCCGAGCGACGCCACGCAGTCCGGCTACCGACTTGCCGGAGCAGACTGCGCGGCGCGTTCCTACATGGCCGGTCTGCATGGGCGGCCTAAGCTGCTTCCATCCAAGGAGCAAGTCATGAACGATCCTACGACACCCCCAGCACCTTCTGCTCCCGTCCCCACCAAAGAGGAAGAGGAGGCGCTGCTCGAGCAGGCCAGGAACGAGGCACAGGCTCGCGTCGCGGATGTGCACGTCGAAGAAGGCACTGTCAGTTCCGAGGAGGCCCAGAACTCGCCGCATCCGGACGACCACGACTGATACGAAGCGATGCCTTTGGCCGGATCCAAGGCTGGCGGCGCGAACCGCAATGACGAACGAGGCGACGCGCGTCTGATCATCTCGATTTCCAGAACCCCCGCATCGCCTTGAGTCTCTCATCGCGCTCCGTCGTCAAATAGAGGGAGGTCGTCCCGACGGACACATGGCCCAGGTTGTTCTGCACGATCTGCAGCGGCACGGGCGCCTGCCCTTCCCTGCCCTGCAGCGCATGCGACCCGTGCGAATGGCGCAACCAGTGGGTGCTGGCCTTTTTCAGCTGCAGCGCATCGGCGCCATCGAGCCCCTCGGCGGCCTGTGCAAGAAATGCCTTGATCGCCTGGTACAGCCCCGAGGCCGACCACGCCGCCGGCCGTTTACGTTCGTCATCGAAGCGACTCATCACATGGATGCCGCGGTTGCTCACCGCACTGACCTGGCGCTCGAATCCATGCCGGGCCAACTCATCACCGAGTTCCTCGACGAACTCGGCCGGCACCGGCACCTCGCGGCTGCGGTTGCCCTTGCCGATCACGGCCAGCAGCCAGTGCGAAGCAGTGCTCCCATCGGCAGCCCGGTAATCGACCTGCGTCAGGTCTTCGCACCGCACGCTCGTGATCTCGGCCAGGCGCAGCCCCGTCGCATAGAGCCAGCGCATGCCCCGGCGCAGGCGCCTGTCGGCTTCCGTCTCGCCATGTCTCTCGAGCAACGCATCGATATGGTCCCACTGCGCGAAGGTCAAGGCCCGGCTCGAACCCAACGGCCGCGGGGGATGGTGAACCGGGATGGCCACTGCCGCAAACGGATTGCCCACCAGATAACCCTGGCGCACCAAAAAGGCAAACAGGGTGCGCACGACGATCAGCGACTGCCGGAGGGTCATCGGGTTCAACGGACCTTCGAGCGGGCGCCACAGCGGTGACCAGCGCTGGTGGTGGCGCGGCGCGCACCAGGCCACGGGTGGATCGGCCAAAAAGTCCCGATACGCAGCTGCATCCTCGAGCGCCAGCGATGACAGCGCCTTTTTCCGCTCCAGCACCGCCCACAACAACAGCCGCTCCGCTTCCTTGCGGTAGGCGCGCTGCGTCGCCGACAACGCCGCCTTGCCGCTGGCGGGCTGCTTCGAGGCCAGCCACGCCCCGATCGCCTCGTGGTCATTGCCCGCCGTCAACAAACACTTCTCCGGCGGCGCGCGAAACCGCCCCGCTCTTCCGTCGAGTCCGCCCGGCAGCACGAACTTCTCGTAGGGCCGGATCGCCGTCGCCGCCGGCACCACGGCCTCGAGGGTGGCGCTGGCGAGCTGCATGCGCGGCTGCGCGACATGGACACCGACACGCAGGCCCAGGAGGGCTTCGTTCGCCTGCAGCCACTCGACGATGCGGGCCGCCTTGCCCTCCCCCACCCCTGGCACCATGGCCCACCAGCGTGCGCCGACGCCGTTGATACGCCCGACCAGGGCCGCCAGGGTGGTGAGGCCGGCACGCTCGAGCCGCGTGGCCATGGAAGGGTTGAGCCATGCCGCGACGCTGTCCCCGGGCTTCGGATCCTGGGCCACGAGCCCCTGCAGCCAGCGCAGCGCTTCGAGCTGGTGCTCGACGAGGCGCGCACGGCGAGAGGGCCGCCCCGCCCCCCTACTCCCGCCGTACTTTCCGCCGCCCTGTCCGCCGCCCTGCCCTCCACCCTTTTCTTTCTGGGGATACGCGTCCTGATAGGCCTCGAGCTGCTCCTCTTCCGAAAAGTCCTCCAGCCCGTTGGCCGCGGCGAACTCGGCCAGGGTCGGCAGCGCCGGCGCCGCCGCAAAGCGCTCGGCGTCCATGAGGATCAGCCGCGCGGTGCCGGGCTTGTTCTCGCGCCGCGCGGCCGCGGCGAACTGGTCACGGATCCAGGCGATCGTGCGCCGCACCGTGCGCAGGTCCGTGTACTCGCCTTCCAGATGCAAATACCGGTTCCAGCTCGACTTTTCGTCCAGGCCCTGGACGAGTGCGCGCATGAACGCAAAGTGCCCGCTGTGGAGTTTGCGAGGCGCTTCGTTCTTTTTCATTGCGACGCGACGTTGTCGGGGTTGTCGAACTGGCGCTCGGGTGCCTTCGACCAGAATTTCCACCACGCTGCCTTCGGGCGCGGCGGCGCGAGCAGTCCCTGAAGTTGCGTGGCCAGCGGTTGTGTGGCCCGCAGCCGGCGCCGCCGCTCGACCTCCAGCACCTGCGCGGCGCCGAACGCGGCGCGGTCCCCATAGCCCGCCCGCGCGCGCCAGTTCGCGGCCAAGCCGGCGAGCTGCTGGTCGTCGAGTTCCAGAACACTATCGGAGGTCGGAAGGTCCATCAGCGGTTGATCGCTACCCGAGTAGATCGCAGACGGTCGTTTCAAAAGATGTCAGTTTCAGAAGGAGGTCGCGTGGGAGCGCCATTTTGAAGCGCAAAGCGCGGGTGGACGCCCTCGCCGCCCGCACCGCCCCAGAATCCCGGCCTTTGAATGCCTACCGCGTACATAGCGCTTCTTTCTCCACTTGGTCTCAGGTTCCCCACTGCCCTGCTCAATGCGCTCCCAAATCGGGCCTGGCACTTTTCCCGTTGCGTTGCCTGGCCGGCACTGACTCATGGCGGACCACGGACGGTTCCTGCGTGCCGAATTCCACGTCCTTTCCAAACAGCATGCTGGCGAGCACTTGCGCGTGCCTCTTCATGCGACGCTTCAACCGGGCCGGACATCACCAGTCCACGAAGCGTCCATTTAGTTGATGATAAGAATATTTATCATCAATTTATTCGAGATGCGAGGCTGGATGAGACACGGGGTCCCTTTGGTCCCAGCTATGGGCGCTGGATCGAAGCCGACCGAGTGCTCGTCCATCCGATGGTGATTGGTGAGATTGCTTGCGGAACGCCCCCCGAGCCGAGGGTGCCGACGATCGGCGACTTGGGACAAATGCGAAGAGCCAATCAGGCGACCCCTGGGGAGTTCATTGACTTGATAGAGCGCGAGCGTCTGCATGGTCAGGGGTGCGACTTGGTGGACATGACGCTCATGGCCTCTACGCTCCTCAGGCCCGGCGCGACGCTCGAACGACAAGCGGCTTCCTCTTTGGCAGACCGTTTTGCAATTGCCTACTGCGCTTGAATAAGATTTTTCGTTCGTCAGGGTTTCACTTCCACAGCGTTGCTGCCGGGTCATAGAAGGTAGTTGACGCCGGCCTGCGTCAGCCGCTTCGATCAACGGCCACTCGGCTTACCGGTGAAAAGTCCGGGCGAAATCGTCGCGCGGCGCAGGGCGGCGACGTGCAATCTTCAGCGACGGCATCGAGCATCTCGGCTTCGATCGTTGGCCAACGAAGGCAAACGCAGTGTCATCGCGGCACGTTGAGGATCGTGAGGCGACCTCCTTCCAATCCCGGGTCGATCGTGCGCAGCAGGCTGCTGGCCGCACCATCGCCACCCTTTCGGCCAAGCCCTCCACGCTCCACAGCCATGTCCCGGGAAAAAGTCACGGAACTCGCGCCCACCCTCCCTGCGGTAGAACTTACGTATTACCGGCGGCCATAATCATTTACATGAAGAAACATTCGCCCGATGACCACCCGTGGTGGCACGAACGTCCGACCAAAGCCGCCCCCCTGTCGTCGACCGGCTTCCAAGCGCTTGAGCAGTCGCGCAGTGCAGAGAAGATGGTCTGGCCGAAGGCAACCCTCGTGGTGTCGCTGATGTTCGCCCTCGTACTGTCGCTGATTTCGATGGTGTTGCGCTGAAGGCGTTCGACCATGCGTCGCAACTTTCCCTCCTGCCTGGCCTCCCCCCGCTCCAGGCTCGATGACTGGCTCACCGATTCCCGGCTGCAACCGAGCGAAAGAACAACTTCGGCATCGTCAGCGGCCTCATGTTCGTCATCCGCACCATGGTCCCGCAGCGACCCACACGGAACGCGCCAGTTGGCGCAACATGGCACGCATCGGCCGCAAGACTCCTCGTGCGTTCCTATCTCCGCGAGGAGCAGTGATGGCCCGCGGCGCTGACGGCGGCGACGACTTCCCGGGCCGTCCCAGCGTGAAGCAGTCGCTGAAACTGGAACGGCGAATTCGAAGCGAACTCTCTGCGAGAACGTGGCGTCGGAATGTCGCCGGCTTGATCTTCGTCGTGTCTCTCGTCGTGGCGATATTGGCGATCCGGATCTGAGGGTAGCTTTCCTGCCGAGGCATCCGGTGGCCACGCTGCACCGCGCACGCCTCCCAGGAAGGTTTGGCGCCGCCCGCGGCGCCGTGGTGCGCGTCAGGCCGGCTGCAGCAGCAGCCCCTGCGTGGGCTCGTCCGAGGCCCCCTCATTCCAACGCGGACCGTAGGTGGCCGAGGCGTACGTCTGGACGATGACCGACCCGAGCAAGCCATGCATAACGTCCCCTTGCGTCGCGCGCCGGCTGATCACGCCGGACAGCAACCCCTTGCTCGCCAGCTGCTGCAAGGCTCGTTCAACCCAGACCTGACGCTGCGCAGCGCTCAAACCTTCGATTTCCCGCTTCATCGCGCGGATGCGTTCGCCCACCGGGTCCACCGGGGGAGGCGATGGCGATGGCGATGGCGATGGCGATGGCGATGGCGGGGGCGCGGCGACTGCGATAGGGGTCGCTAGCACCTCACCCACCGTTGGCGCCACGGCAACGGGGGCCACGTCGTTGCGCAGCAGCGATCGCAGATAGGAATAGGCGTTGTCGATGACCCGCAGGCTGCTGTTGGCGGCCCTCTTCTCCAAGGCCTCGACCTTTTCGCGCACCAACGCATCGCCGAATTCCTTGATCAGGCCATCCAGCTTGATTTCCCGAATCCCGAGCGTCTCCGCGCGCAGCACCAAGTTGGCGTCGACCGGTGACTGGGTGCCGGTGCGCACGGCCGCAACCTTGCTGCGCCGGCGCACCGCGAACTGCACCTCGTGGACCGTGCGCCCCTGCCGGTGCTCGATCAGCTCGATCTCCAGGTCGGTTTCCTGGTTGATCTCGTCGACCGCCTCCTTGATGCGTTCGTTCTTGAACTTGCGCCACTCCCGGCGGTCGCCACCCGGCATGTTGCTCAACGCATCCGTCCACCACCCCACCGGCTTTCGGCTGGTGACGCCGCCGGGATTGTCGCGGTACCGGGCGCAAATCTCGTAGAGCGCCACCGATGCATAAGTGCCCAGCCTGGCCAGCACGTCGAGATCGATGCGGGCCCAGCGCGACGGCTCGCGCAGAGCCGACATGATGGAGGGCGGAAACGACCAGCTGACCCAGGTCTCGCCGCGGCGCACCTCGAGGGCGACTTCCGACAACATCGAGAACCCGCGCCACTTGACCCCGTCGCCCGGCGCGGTCGACTCCCAGTCGACCTCCAGACTTCGCATCTCGCCGAGATAGCGCTTGGCAGCGGTGCGATCGGACGCGTCCGACCCCGTGGTCCGAAGGATCGTGGCCAGCGGGGCCTCGAACAGGAAGTCCGCCAGCGGCATGGTTTCCATGGAGCCCAGACGGGCCTGCGAGACCTGCAGCAGCACGGTATAGATTCGCCGCGCAGTGAGTGTCACCCGCGCCGAACGCGGCACCATCACCACCATCTCGTGCGGCTTGCGCAGTTCCAGCGGGTCTGCCCCGCCCTGCCCCTTGGCAGACGGATTCGATGGCAGGGAAACGGTCGAACTCATGCCTCGATGATATGTCCAAGCAACTTTGGACGCAAATCTCATGCATCGTGATCCCGGGGGCGCCCCGAGTAATCCGCGGACACTTGCGCGCTTGGCGGGCCTAGACAGCCGGTTAAATCGCCGACACTTCGTCCATTCGGCGCTCTTTCCCGGACTTCGGAGCCCGAGTAAAACGCGGACACCAGCGCTGGCCGACCCGTCAACCCAAGTCTGCAGGGCAGCCGGACGACCTGAGTAAACCGCGGACAAATGGGCTCCAGCCGCGCGATGCGTGATCTGACAAGCACTTGGGAGCACCTGTTGATAACTTGCATGGTGCCTGAGAATGCACGGACACTTTCCTGGAAAAGTGCGGACAGATGCGGGTAATCTGCAGACGGTTCCGGTTAGATCACGGACGCTTTGCGCGAATGATCAGCTGTAAGCTGTTGATTTATAAAGAAAAATTAAATGTAACAGCCGATCTAACTTCTTGAATTCAATAAGTTTTATCTGAATCAGGGCAAGTTCCAGTACAAACCGGAATACGGGAGAAGGGGTAAGACAGCCGCTTGGCAGGTGGGCTGGAGCGCATGTTCTTCGATTTTCAGTAGGTGCTGTGCATAATCGCATAACCCTGAAACTTCGAAAGCACCTTGCGTGGATATCAAGCAAACCATCCGTCGACAGACGCTCGAGGACATCGAGATCCAAGCCCAGAAGATTGCCGGCATGATGGAGCACATCCGAACGGCGATGTTGGCCCCCACGGCGGCCAAGATCGCGCCCAACCTGACCGCAGCCCAGCTAGCCGAACTGTGCGGCGTGGACAAGGCGAAGATCGCCTATCGCCTGACACGGGGCGACCTGCCCGCTGGCTCGATCCATGGCAATCGTCGCGAGTGGAGCATGGCCGAGGCGCAGCTCTGGAGCCAAGACTTTCGCTCGGCTCACCGCCGCCCCAAGGGAGCGGCCGGGATCACGATCACCGTCGCGAATTTCAAGGGTGGCGTCGCCAAGACGACGTCCGCGGTGACCCTGGCACAGGGCCTGTCGATGCGCGGGCACCGCGTGTTGCTGGTGGACCTAGACCCGCAGGGTTCCGCTACCACGCTGTTCGGAGTGTTGCCCGACGCGGAAGTCGACGTCGAGCACACGGCCATGCCTCTCTTCAGCGGGGATGAAGAGAGCCTGCAATACGCGATCCGCAACACCTACTGGCCCAACATCGACCTCGTCTGCGCCGCGCCGCTTTTGTACAACGCCGAATTCATCCTGCCGGCGCGCCAGTCCAAGGACGCCGGCTTCGAGTTCTGGCGGGTACTGGACCGGGGCCTGGATGCGACGCGCGAAGAATACGACGTCATCGTGGTCGACACGCCGCCCTCGCTGTCCTATGTGACCATCAACGCCCTGATGGCTGCGGACGGGGTCATCATGCCCCTGCCTCCTTCGGCGCTCGATTTTGCAAGTTCGGCCCAGTTCTGGGACCTCTTCTCTGACCTGTGCAACGGGTTGATCCGCAGCCGTGGCAAGAACAAGAGCTTTGAATTCATCGACGTGCTTCTCTCGCGCGTCGAGGCCTCCGACGCCGCCAGCTCGGTGGTGCGGCAATGGGTGCTCGAGGGCTACGGCGACAAGGTCCTGCCGATAGAGATTCCCAAGACAGCCGTCGCGGCGACCGCGAGCGCCGAGTTCGGCACCGTGTACGACCTGCCGCGCGGATCGGTCAACTCCAAGACTTTCGCGCGCGCCCGGGATGCCTATGACCGGATGTGCGAGCTGGTGGAGCAGCAGATCGAGGCGGTCTGGGCGCGCCAGCTTGACGATCGCCATAGCCTTGCAGGAGCGTGACCATGGGCCTCAGAGACAAAGCATCCAAGATCGATTTCGCGTCGCTGCTCGCGCCGGCGGGTGCCGTGCCCAGCGAGCCCAAGGGACCCAAGACTGCGCCTGGCGCAATGATGGCGCACGCCAACGACGCCCGGTCCGAACTGCTGCGCGAGAACGAGGAATTGCGCGGACGTGCCGCGCGGACCACCGAGCTGGAGGCAGAGCTGGCCGAAGCGGTGAGCGACTTGCGCGGGTGGGACGGCGCTAAGCCCGTGCGGTCGCTGGACCCGGCTCAGGTTGGGCGCAGCCGCTTTGCCAACCGGCATGCGTCCAGCTATCTGGGGGATGATTTCGAGCGCCTGAAGCGGGAAATCATGGAGGCCGGCGGCAACGTCCAGCCGATCAAGGTCCGGCCAGGCAAGGGCGGGGAAGAGGCGGCCTACGAGATCGTGTTCGGCCATCGTCGCCATGAAGCCTGCCGCCAGCTGGGTCTGCCGGTGCTGGCGGTGGTCGACAACCTCGACGATCGGACCCTCTTTGTCGAGATGGATCGCGAGAACCGCGAACGTGCCGAACTGTCTCCGTGGGAGCAGGGTGTCATGTACCTGAAGGCTTTGGACCAGGGACTATTCAGCTCGAACCGCCAGCTCGCCACGGCGCTCGGCATCGATCCCAGCAACCTGGGCAAGTCGCTCGCGTTGGCCAAGCTTCCTGACGATGTCGTGGCTGCGTTTGCGACGCCGCTGGACATCCAGTTGCGCTGGGCGCCCCTGCTGAACAAGGCGCTCGAAGAAGATCAGCCGGGCCTCGTCAGGCGCGCTGCGGAGATGGAGGCGCACCGGGGACCGCGGGGCCCCAAGGCAGTGTTGGCCTATCTGGTAACACCACCGAATGCATCGGATGCCGCCATCATCGAGCCGCAGACGTTGATGGCGAACGGGAAGAAGGCCGCCACTTTGCGGTTTGACGCCGTCGGGCGCGCGGCGCTGCATGTGCACAGGCCGCTCTCGGCCGTCCAGCAGTCGGCGCTGAGACAGATGGCGGAAGATTTCGTCAAGAGCCTTTAGGCTTCGGCGAGGTCAGAAGTAGGGGGGTGGTTCCGGAACCACCCCCTTTTTTTTTGTTTGGGGCGAGGTGGACGGCCAGCGTCAGGCCGCCTCCAAGCGTGCGCGATCGCGCTCCTGGGCGGGACGGGCCGCGGGTGGCGAGCGTCGATCAGCCCGGTGTCGAGCGCATGTGGTTCTGGAACCCCATTCTTGCGGGGAATCGACCTGCTGTTATCTGGTCGCATGCCCCTCTCTCGATACCGCGGTCCGCTGCACACGCTCACCCAGTGTGAGATTCGGGCTGGGCTCGGGGACCTTCGGCATGGGGTCCGTAGCTTCGTCGGGCCCCGGCTCAGCGGGCAAGCCGTCTCGAGTGTTGCTATGTTTGCTCCGATGGGGGTGGTTCCGGAACCACCCTCCTCTGTCAGATCCATCGAGGGGGGTCAACCGCAAAAATGTCGGCTGCGAGCGGCCTGGGAGCCGTCTTGCCGCGAATCGAAGCCAATGTCTGGCGTGGCCTCTCCCTTTGTTCGACGCAGTACGCTCGGGATTCCCCCGCCAGCCTGGCCGCGCCGCGCTCGCTCGATTGACGGCGCTGCCTCGCGGATCCATTGACGCGACGCGCCCGGCTTACAGTGTTCGTTCAGAAGTCGCCAAGCATCGCGTGCGAAGTGTTTTGTTCGCTGTCGCAGCATAGTCACGGGGGTGGTTCCAGAACCACCCCCACTATTTCCAGCCGGGAAGGATGTCACCCGAGCCGCATCCGCCGGACCGCGCTGCGATGGCTTTGGCGTGTTCTTGAGGTGTCGCTTCCATGAAACAGCGCGCAGACGCGGCATTAACGAATTCCCTTTCGAAACGTAGTGCGCGGGGACCAGCCACGCCCTTAGAACGGGGTTCGCGAAGGGGATGGTTCCGAACCACCCCTGCATTTCTTGCGCGAGGTGCATGCAACACGCATGAACGACCGCGACCACGCGCCCCCCGATTTGCCGTCGCGCGCGTGCCTTGCCTGATTCCGACGGCCATGCGCGCCGGTCGCGAAGGTGCCGCCGTGTCGCCCGACCTTTCATCGAGGGGGCCGCGCCATGCATCCCGGGACGCTTATAGGGCACGAACTTGGATTCTCCTGGCGTGACTGCGCCGGCTCGGTTTAGGGGCCGGGGACCTCACCCGTTCTCCGTTTCGCAGGATGCCTGGATGAAGGCCGAGTCGCCAGACAGGTCGGCGCGATCGCCCGTTGACAGGGCAGCAGGATCCGTTTGCCCACAGTGAGCGCAGATTCCCGAGGCGGCCATAGTCGATTCCGGCTCGGTCAGACGCCATCAGGCAGCAAGTTCAGCAACGAATCAGGCATCCTGCCAAGTGCGGGCGGATGGCTCCGCAACGACTCCGGTGACGCCGTCCATCCCTGAACCGTTACTTAGGCCAATGAGTTCATGTGGAGTCTTCACTTGTGGCCAGCTCGTCATCATTCTCCCGAAGCACTGGTAAGTCCTTGATTTCAAAAGAAATTATTTCAGTGACAGTTCAAAACAAGAAATGACGGCCTAAAAATGATACGGATGATAAGTAGAAGGATATGATGACTTCCCAAGAAACTCTGGCGCGATGAGGTTCGCCTCTCCCGGCGCTCTCTTCCCACTTCTTCTCCTTCTTCAGGTTCCGCTGATGCCATGTTGAGCCGGGGTGACCTTCCCGCCGAACCCTCCGCCCTCGCGCTGCCCTGCGCTGGCGTGGCGTCTGCGGTCCTGGCCAACCGGCACCAGCGGGCCTTTTGCCGTGCGCAACCCCAACTGCCGCCCGGTACCTTCGGCGCGGGGCAGGGCGGGAGAGCAAGCGGCGCGAGGTGCTGCACCCAGGTGCCGGATCGGGTGACCGTGGGACGTGGCGGGCGTTGAATAAGCCTGTCGATCGCCAGCCGCCCCCCCTGCACCGCGGGCATTTCGCGTTCATGCGAGCGCTGCTGCAGGGGCTTGATGAACGAGAAAGCTGGAACCGCTACCTCCGAGGCGACGGCGCGACCGCTGACCTGCGCACGATCCGCCACACGATCGCCGAGATCCGCGACGCCTTCGCGGCTGCCGCGCGACGCGAGGCGCGCCCCGGGATGGCTCGGCTGGTGCGCCTGGACCCAGAGCGCTTCAGCGCGGCGGCGAAAAGCTTTCCGACTCTCGAGTCGTTCGCGGCCGAGCGCGGTCTCGAGGACTTTTCGGAGGCTGAACAGGCCGAAGCCTATGCGGAGGCCTATCCGGATGCTCTGACAGGAGGATCCGAGCGCGCGCGCCGCGGCTGCCTGACACAGCGGTCCCGCGTCATCGCGCAGCAACTCGATGCCTTGCGGTGGCTGGAGTCGCACATGGCCCCGGACCCGCGCCCGGGCGACGACGTCAAAGCTTGGCTCAATCCCGCCGTGGCCAGCCGCTTGCACCGCTGCGATCTCCGCACGCTGGGCGCCCTGGTCGCGCACATCCACCTGGAGGGCGCGCGCTGGTGGCGTCGGGTTCCGGGCGTCGGTCTGAACAAGGCCGCCCGCGTGGTGGCCTGGCTGGACGCGCATGCCCATATTCCCGCGCTGCGCCTCCAAGCACACGTGCGCGTGCCCCACGGCACCGTCCCGCCTGCGCTGCGCAGCAGCGTCGTGGCCCCGGCCACAGCGCTGTTGCCGCTGGAAAAGTTGCGGGTTCCGGAAGCGCTGGACGGTCGGCTGGGCCAGTACCGCGCGTCACCAGAGCACTGCCTCCTGCGCGCGGCCAACGACCCTGCGGCGATCGCGGCGTGGCTGGAGGCCAAAGGGGGGGCCCCGTCCGGCAAAGTGTCCGCCACCTTCCGCGCCTATCGCAAGGAGGCCGAACGCCTGTTGCTCTGGTGTGTGCTGGTGCGCGGCAAGGCCCTATCTTCCCTGTCCCTCGAGGATGCCCAGGCCTATGGCGCGTTCCTCGCCGATCCGCCGCCCGAGTGGTGCGGGCCGCGTCATCAGCAGCGCTGGTCACCCCGCTGGCGGCCGCTCGAGGGCCCGCTTTCTCCGGCGGCGCGGCGCCACGCTTTGACCGTGCTCAAGGGCTTGTTCGCCTACCTGGTCGGCCATCGCTACCTGAGCGTCAATCCTTTCGTCGGCGTGGCACCGGCGCCCCGCCGCGAGGCGGCATTCGGCGCGCATCGCATGCTCAGCGTGGCACAGTGGGATCGGCTTGAAGCCTTGCTGGATCGGCGGGCAGACCCGGCAGACCGGGTGGGTGGCAGGGAGGGCGTGGAGGGAGCGACGGGAGCCTCCGTGGCGCGTGCCTTGCGCTGGCTGTACGCCACCGGACTGCGGATTTCCGAACTCGCCGCGGCACGTTGCGGTGACCTCGAGCGGGTCGAGCCAGCGACAGCGCATGGCGCGTTCCCGGTGCAGTGGCACTTGGCGGTCGAAGGCAAGGGGACACGCCGGCGCCAGGTGCCAGTTCCCGCCGCGCTCGTCGCCGAACTGGAAATGGCCCTGTCACGTCATCTTGACTGCGGGGATCTGCGCGACCCGGCCTGTCTCGCAATCCCGGTCCTGGTCCGCTTCGCTCGAGCCGGCGCTGCGCCACGAGGATGGTCCTCGTCGGGCCTCGCCAAGGCGATCAAGACCCTCCTAATACGGCTGAGCAAACAATGCGATGCCGGAGATGCGGCCAACATCAGAAAAGCAAGCGCTCACTGGCTTCGGCATTCGCATGGTGCACATGCGTTGACCGACCGGCCCGGCCGGCTTGCGCAGCCGGTCGAACTCGTCCGACGCCATCTGGGTCATGCGTCATCGACAACAACCGCCGCATATCGCGCACGAGCAGGCGCTACAGAGCCGACGTGAATGTCCGCCGTCGGCGAGCGACACGGGATCGGCCGCGGACCGGGCCGAACAGCATGTCGCGGTCAACCAGCGTATTCCCGGCAATATTGGCATAATGCCATGAATCACACAAAGGCTCCCATGAACCCTCTCGCCAACCTCGCCGATCTTCCGCGTCACAACACTTCGATGGTCAGGAACAAGTGGGGCGACATCGTTCGTCAGGTGCATCAGTCCGGCAGCGTCGCGATCACCAACCACGCCAATGTCGAGATGGTCCTGCTCGACGCGGAGACCTACCGGCAAGTCACGGATGCCTTGACCAGCCTCAAGGCCCGGGAAAAGTCCGTGCTGGACGAACTCGCGACGCGATTCGATGCGCGTTTGTCGATCCTGCAACAGGCCGACGCGCATGGCAAGGTGGGCGCGCTGCTGTCGTCGCGTGGCAGGCTGACGCAACGACCCCAGGCCGGCGCGTCGTTCTGACGTCGTCGCGTTTTCTTCATGTCGAGTGCGGGGCCGGCGCGGCAGCGCCCGTTCATTTTCGTGCTGGCGGGCGTCAATGGCGCCGGCAAGAGTTCCGTCGGGGGCGCCATGTTGGTCGAACACGGCCTGAGCTGGTACAACCCCGACAGCTTCGCGCGCGAGCTCATGCAATCGGGTGTGCCCCCGGAGGAGGCCAACGCCCAGGCGTGGCAGCACGGCAAGGTGCTGCTGGAGTCGGCCATCGCGCTCGGCTCCAACCATGCGTTCGAAACCACGCTGGGGGCGCGCACGATTCCGGCGCTCCTCGCGCAGGCAGCCGCCAGCCATGATCTCGTGGTGATCTTTTGCGGACTGCAAAGTCCGGCGTTGCATGTCTCGCGCGTGCAAATGAGGGTGAAGCAGGGTGGGCACGCCATCGCGGAAAGCAAGATCAGGGAGCGCTGGACCGCGTCGCGACTCAATCTGATCAGGCTGATGCCGGACCTCGCGGCCTTGCAGGTCTTTGACAACAGCGCACAGGCGCAGGTGGGCGAGGACATTCCAGACCCCTTGCTGGTGCTGGAGATGGCGAAGGGTGCCATGACGTTCCCGGATCCCCATGATGCGCGCGCACTTGAATCGACGCCGGCGTGGGCCCGCCCGATCGTTCAGGCCGGCATCGAATTGCACCTTGCGAAGGGAGGCGTACCATGACCCAGTCGAACGCCGAAGACACCGCGGTCACGGCGCAATGTCTATGAACCAGTTGCCAACCCTGGAACAACTCGCCGCCGTGGGCGACGACGAATTGCATGCGCTGGCCGTCGCTTGGCGCAAGCGCGCGCTCCATGGCGAGAGGGACGCCAACGGCCTCGCCCATGCACTGGAGGCCGAACAGCGCCGTCGCGCACGAACGAGTCAATTTCAGCAGCTGACGCCGGAGCCCCCAACGGCAGCGCGGCCCTGGTGGCGTTTCTGGCCCGAGGGCGCTGCCCCGCAGGACGGTGACGACGCCCCTTCCTCCTGAAGAGCGGCGGCTTGTGTGCGGGCCCGGCGTTTCCGCGGACCGCGTAGACGCCGTCACTCTTCAGGCGAACGGCGCTGCGCGGAACACTCCTACTTCCGCTGGCTGCTTCCAGGTCCGGGGGCAGCAACGCCATTGCATCGCCGCCGTTGATCGCATAGTGCCGCACCGTCGGCTCGCGGTCGAACAACTTGTGGCGCACGGAGGACTCGATCTCCGGTTGCTGAAAGTCTTCGGCGAATGCCGCCTTGGTGCATTCGATCGATTGCCATAGGGAGATCACGATGGCCTCGGTGGTCCATCGCCGAGATCGCGGAACAGTGCCGCAGCGCGCCTACAGCCCGGCGCCTGCGCGAGTTCCTTGAGTCTCGAAATACTCGCGGCATTCGTCGCGCAATTCGGTGCGGATCCAGAAGGTGAAGGCGCGTAGAAGTTTGTCGGTCATCAGGTTCGTTGCAGTTGGTACGTCCGCCGCTGCGCTCAGTGCAGCAATCCAGAGATCAGCGCCTGGACCGCGGCCGCCGTCTTGTTGGCCGCCTTCATCTTGTGCACGACGTTCTTGATGTGAAAGTTCACCGTCGGCACCGAGATCGAGAGGATGTCGCCGATCTCGCCGGCCGTCTTCCCGTCGGCGCTCCATTTCAGGACCTCGATCTCGCGCGGGGTCAGCGGGACTTCGGGCTGCGGCGCGTATTTGCGCTTCATCAAGCGCGACAGCGAGATGTGCGCGGCACCAGCCAGCGCATCTCGCGGTCCTTCTCGCGCAGTTCAAGGGCCGTCAGCACCTCGCTGGAGCGCGACAGCGTCAGCATGCCGCCCACCCGGAACCCGTCGAGACTGGACTGCGCCCAGCCGTGTCGCAGACCCTGATCCTTTGCTTCGGCCCACAGCGTCTCGGCCGAGGCAAAGAGGGCGTCGTCCCAGAGGATCGGGGACTGGTTGGACTGGCCGTGGCGAACGCTCGGATCGATCGCCAGGTAGCCTGCTGCGCTGCCCCTGCGTGGGGAGGACGACGTGGCAGCGGTAGCCACGTACCTTGCATCATCGGCAGTGGGAGCGACCGCGCCCCGGCCAGCTTGTTCCAAGTCATGCGTGGAGCGGCGTCGCAGTCTACTGAGCAAGGGGTGGACGCACCCCATGGTGCGCCACGAGATGGTGAGCTTCTATGCGACGCCGGCCTATGGTCCCGCTTGGGACAAGCCGACCGACAAGCAACTGCTTGCGATTGCCTCTGCACCTGAGGCGAACCACCGATAAAAATCAGCGCAGTCGAACGACGTTCGTTTCGTCTCGGCGAGCCTTCAACTCGTCAAACGATCCGAAGTCAGCTTCTGCAGGAAGTCCATCCATATGAGCAGTCGTGGCTTCGACGACGGCCGCAGTCTCTGCAAAGCGCGGCACCTCGGACCAGCGCATGGGCTGGCGAAGAAGATTCCTGCGCCCGATTACTGAGAGCACATTCTTGAGCAGACGCACCTGAACCTTCCGCTCTGCAGGCTGCGGAGACAGTTCGAGTTCAGGGAACTCACGGTGTGCGAAGAGAGAGCCCATGGTGTCCAGTCGTGCCAGAAAACTATACAGCAATGCGCCTCAGCGCAGCGGGTCCCATTTAGCGTGCAGGCGTGCGCTGATGCCATGCCGTAGGAGAATTACCTGCTGTCCATTTTCCTGAACAATGAGAGTGGGGTGCCTTTCAGGTAGTTCCGCTGCGTCAGGCCGCAGGCGACATACCCCTTGACAAGGTCGTCCTGCTGCCTTGGCGTGCCTCGGTGATCGGCATGGAGCGCCACACGTCCGTGTAATCCTTGCCAGCGACTCGCCTGGACAGCCGTGTCGAGGAGCAGGGGCATCACCACGAAGCGATCCTTGACGCCGAAAGACTGGAGGGCCGCCGGAGGCGTGGAACTCAGAAACCAGACGAACGTGCCCATCTCCTCGCCAGGGTGCGGATAGCCGGAGACCAGCATGGCCACACCTACCGGAACGGCGCGTCCCGTCGGAGACGAGACCGAGATCTGGAAAGCCTCGGTCAATCGGCCATGAACATCATTCAGCAAATACGAGGCCGTCAGATAGCGTGGCCAGTGCCATGACCGGTCGAGACGCGCCGGATCGGGCGCGATGTACGGATCGTGAATGAGCCGTTGCCAGTCCCCCAATTCCCGGAAGCTCGCCTCCTGGACGATGCAGTCGACCGTGCCCGTTCCCGGGCGAGCACGTGGTATGCGCTGAATGGCTTTGATGAGAGTCGAAGGCAAGTGTGGGGGGCGCGGAGCGCAGGGAAAGAAGGGACGGGGGCGGAAGGGCAGGGGAGCATAGTTGGGATCGCATTTTTCTCGCCCCCGTCCCGCCAACGCGCAGCCGGACGAGCGAACGGGGGCCGGACCGCCTGCCGGCCTGGCCGCGGCCGGCTACATTCGTCGCATGGCATCCCCCTTCACACACTTGGTCTCGGCGAGCGTGTTGCTACTGCTTGCAGGCTGCGCGATCACCAGCAGCCACAGCGTCGGTCCCAACGGACAACCCGTTCATTTCATCGACGCGATGACAGCATCCGTGGCCTATGCCAAGGCCGCCGAGCTCTGCCCGTCTGGCTACACCATGGTTGGCTCTCCAAACGTCGTTTCCCCGGTCGACTACGTGATGACCGTAGAGTGCAAGCCATTGGTCGCGCCGGCTCGAGGCCTTTCGCCGACCGTGGCACCGGCGACCGTGCGCTCCGGGCCGACAGAGTCGGCTGTCACCTCGCCAGTTCCGGCACCGGCGCGCGCGCCTGTCACGGCCCAGGGAACAGCCGGGCTGTATGCAGAGCGCGTGGCGCGTGACCTGGGGTGCAACATGCAACCTCGCAGCGTCCTGACCGCCAAGGGCCCGGGGTTCGAAAGCTACACGGTGGCCTGCTCCGATGGCGATGCGCTGGCCATACGCTGCGAGTTCGGCAACTGCAGGGCACTGCGCTGAACCGGGTCTCGACGCTTGTCGAAGGCAGGGAATCATTGATTGGGACCGCATACGTCCTCGCAAAGCCTATTGAATTGAAGAGAAGAAATGCGTGTGACGATGAAGTGGCCGCAATGAGCACCGACGCCGCGAATCTTTACGCCCGATGGTTCCAAGGCGGGGACGCCAACGCTCGATCCCTTCAGGACAACATCGAGCGTTGTACAACGGCGTACCTTGACGGCAGTCCGAAACTGCGTGGCAAGCACAAGATCACCGCGGGACAGCGCGATCAGGATTTCTGGGCAATCCTTGCTTCGCACGACCTTCCGGCCGAACTTTGGCGCTCCGAACTGCTGACTCTCGCACTGGCCCGCTACTTCGCACAAGACAAGATTTTCAATGCGACCCTCTTGTCGCGAATTGCCGATGTGGCGCCGGAGACGCTGTGCACGGCAGTGCGTCGGTCCGGTCTGGTCCTGCGCGCGGCTTCGCGCCATCGCCTTGACCTGCAGAGCGTCGCCGCCCGACACCTTGACATCGAAGAGTTGAACCGGGTGCTCGAAATCTTTTCGGTGGCGCATCTTGCGCGCACCGAGGAGGTCGCCAGGTGGCAGGAAGCACTGGCCGACACGACCCCGTTCGAACTTCTCATCCTTGCGAGCCTTTATGCCTTCGAGCACCTTGTGCCGATGGGCATGTCCTCGGCGGTTCGCCGGGACGAAGCGATGTCGGCGGAGGAGGGCGCGTGGCACGCGATCAACGACATCCTGCTCTGGAAACTCGGCACGGCTCGCCCCGAGGATCTGCGACTCGATGACGCGGCGATGGCGCCATCGCTCGCGCGCTACCTCGGGCCAGTGCTGCAGGGCGCACCGGCCGCGGGGCACCAGGTCCGAGGCGCGTTCCGCGCGTTGCTCGAAGCGCAGATCGAACTCAATGAGTTCGTCTCGCTTTCCGCGGATGCGTACAGCTATGACGACGGCATCCGGTTCGTCCGACATGGCGAGGTGCTGGATATCGAGACGGTCGATGACGACCGGCTTGCGGTCTGGGAGCGCGACAGCCGCAAGCTCGCCCGTCTGCATGAATACTGGTTTTATCGAGCCGTCGAAGAATTCGAGCGATTGCCGCTAGCCAACCGAACCCTCGGGCGCCCGGAAAATGATGAAGCCAACCTGCTGGCGTACCTGCGCGCCATCCGCACACGCCTTCGACTGACCGAGGTGTACGGCGTTGCGGAGCGCGTGACCACCGACAGCGGCGACGAGGTGGATCTGTTCCAGGCGCTGCTGTCGCTCGAGCTGACGTCGGCGTTCTTCCAGCGCGACTTCATGGAAGCTTTCATGGGGCACTACAGGGCCACTGGCAACTGGAGGGTCTCGCTCCGGCGACTGGCCGAGGACGGAGTGCGCCAAGGTTTTCAGAATCGCTTTCCGCTGACCTGGTCCCATCGTTCAGCAAGATTGCCAACATCACCGGATGGGCCGTCACGCCAGAAGCTCCCGAGGGCAACGCGGCAATGGCAGCACGGATTCTGAACTTCTGGACCAGCGATTGGAGTGCCCTCGCATCAAGGATGCGCCAGGGTACAGACCGCGAGCCGCATCCCGAACTGTTCGAACGCCCGTTCCTGAAGTTCGGGCCCTGTCTCGTTCAGCTTCCCTGGCTCGTTGGCGTACAGAACAACAGCACTGCAGCGATCAACAACCTGCGCCGGCTCGGACAGGGCCGCGGAGAGTTCGTGCGGAGACCGAGCGAATCGAGGCCAAGCTCGGGAGTGCGCTTGCGGCGCGCGGGTTCTCGGTGCGACTTAACTGGATGCCAGATCGCGCGACGCATGGCGATGCGGGAGAGGTCGACATCATTTGCGCGCTCGATGGCTTCGTGCTCGTGCTGGAGGTGAAATCTACGTTCATGCGAATGTCGCAACGCGATGCCTGGTTCCATGCCAACTCGACCTTGCGCAAAGCCGGCCGCCAACTGCAACGCAAGGTCAAGGCGGTGACGGCCGAACTGCGGGCGGAAGGCGCACTTGCCGCGGACCTCGGGCTGGAAGCGGGTGCGAAGGCATGCGAGGTGCACGGATGGATCGTCGACACCTCGATTGAATGCGACCATCAACGCTTCGCCGGGTTCCTGAAAATTTCCCTCGAGGAGATCCTCATTGCATTGCGCGACGACCGTGGCCTGCTGTACGACCCGGCCGGTCTGTTGGGCGGGATGCATCCGAGTGCGCCTGGCTCGCTGTACCCGCAAGGCTTCACATCTCGGCGGTTCATCCAGGTGGTGCAATCGCAATCGGTCTGGGACAGCATCTAATCAGACGACAAAGCTTCCGCTTCTCGCGGTCCGGCAGGGGAGGGTCACACAGGCGTATCGAGCGCGCGACGAAAAGGGGGCGAGATCACGATTTCGCCCGCGGCTTTGAGGATGTATTCAATCTCCCAAACGCGCGCTTGGTGATGTGAATGGGCTGGTCCCTCTTCACGTCAACCCGACATCCTCGACGTCATGAGTAAGCCATGGGCACAAACTTGAGGCCTCGTCGTCTCTTCCGCTCCCAATGCCGACGGCCCCCGAGCCACATGTCCCGCAGCGTGAGCTTCTCGACTGGGCTCGGCCACAGCTGCAAACCACCTCGTCACTGCTCTCGAGTCACGTTGGACATCGTTTCGCTCGCTGAAGGCTTCATCCGCAAAGGCGAATCACGGCGAAGTGGCCCTGGTCCTTGGTCACAGCAACGACCGGTCGACGTGGTATGAACGCGCCATGGATGAAATTACACAGATCGATGGCTTCGAGCCGGACTACCTGAGTCGCTGCGAGAATTGCGACTCCGCACCTGTCGTGACCGCCGTCAAGGATGGCCGGACCGTGTACCACAGCATGCGCTGTGGGCGCTGTACGTGGGGTGATGAGGGCGCGGACGACCCGACAAGATGGAACGACCTGCGCTAGCCCGGACTTTTCATCGGTAGTCGGACGCGACGCCGATTGAGACTGCGAACGGTTTTTTGTCGGGCCTTGCAAGCGATGCGGGGTACTGGATGGAGTCGTGGCCGATTTTGGACACAACGCCCCCTTACCCCCATTGTTTGTCAGCGTGCCGGGGACAGCACTGGATAAGGCTCAAGGGGCCAGCGCCTGGGCGGCGCTGAGGAACACGCTGCGCAGCGGGTGATGCGAGGCCAGCAGCACTCGCACACGGCGCGTGTTGCGCACGATGGCCGCTCCGATCTTCAGCAGCCGCACGCGGATCGTGGCCGCGGTGGCGCGCTCCAGCTCACTGCCTTTCAGGGCAAGTTCTCGAAGGCGCTGCATCAACGTGTAGGCCAACGCCGCCAGCAGCAAGCGTAGCTGGTTGGCCGCAAAGCGGTGACAACTCGCCCGCGTGCCGAACAGGTCGAGTTGCGCCTCCTTGATGCGGTTCTCGGCTTCGCCGCGGGCACAGTACAGCCGCTCATACAGCTGTACGGCATCGCCCTGGAGATCGGTCACCACGAAGCGCGGGTTGTTGCCCTGTACACCGTGCTCCAGCCGCGTGATCACGCGTCGTTCGATGTCCCAGCTGTCGGCCGCGTAGACGAACTCGTCGATCAGGCGCTGCTTGACGCCGGTGCGCGCGTACTCATCGGCCAGCATCGCCTCAGCGTACTGCACGATGCCTTCCAGCCGTGCGTTACGCGCAAGACCCACGATGTAGTTCACGCCCGAGCGTTCACACCAGCGCAGCAGGCGCTGGCGACAGAAGCCCGAGTCACCGCGCACGATGATGCGCACTTCGGGCCACGCCTGGCGCAGCCGCCGCACCAGAAGCTTGATGACGGCTGCGGCGTTCTTCGCACCGTCGATGCGGCTGCGTCGCAGCACGCACGCGAGCATGGCCTGGCCGCAGAACACGTACAGCGGCAGATAGCAGTGACGGTCGTAGTAAGCGTGGAATTCGCTGAGCTCCTGGGCGCCGTGCAGCGGCACGTCCGAGGCGTCGATGTCCAGCACCAGTTCTTCGGGAGCGATCTTCTGGCTGGCGATGAATTGCTCGATGAGCACGCCATGCAAGGCCACCGCCTGGGCTCGCGTGGCGCGTGTCTCCAGGCGACTGAGCGTGGGCGAACTGGCCAGCGCATCGACCCTTCCCACGGCCGTTTGCATCAGCAAGTCCGAGCGCAACACGTCATGGTCGTTGAGGTCTTCGTAGCCGCAGCACAGGCCGTAGATGCGCTGTGCAAGCAAGTCGCGCAGGGTGTGCGTGATGCGCGTCGGATCGCGTGGATCACCGAGCACTGCCGCAGCTGCGCGACTCAACCCGATGCGCTCATCCACGCGCCGTAGCAGCAACACGCCACCGTCCGAACCGATGTCGCCGCCCTCGAAATTGGCCTCGATGATGCGCCGACCCAAGCGCCCCAAATCCATCACCCGGTCGGCACACTTTGGCATCGGCAGTCCTCGGTTGAAATTGGCGTCAGATACCAATGTCAACGCGCTCCGGCACGAGGCTGCCGACCCTGTACTGGTGAAATTTCCGGGCTAGCGGGGCAGTCAGTGCCGTCAGTTCGGCAGCACGCCGCCGACATGCGCAGCGCGATGCCGAGATGGCCTCATCTTTCGGCTCCCGCCCTACGCGGCGTTGCGTCACCACTGGCGTCCGGCAGACGTGCTAAAATCGACGCACAATCCCTTCGCAGTGTCATTCGGTTGGCTCTCGCTTAGGGCGAAAAAACCACCTCCGGGTGGTTTTTTCATATCTGGCGATCGCATTGAGAACCACGGTCTACATCGACGGCTACAACCTCTACTATTCGCGCCTGCGCGGGTCACCATTCAAGTGGCTTGACGTGGTTGCACTTTTTCGCGATGCCATCCTCGCCGTGCAGGATCCGTCAGCGAATGTGGTGGCGGTCAAGTTCTTCACGGCGCCCATCAAGGCGTCCTACGCTCGCCACGGTGCCGATTCGGAGTCCGCTCAAAAGCGGTATCACCGCGCCCTCTTGCTCAGGCATCCCCTTCTCATCGAAGTCATCCAGGGCTTCCATATCCTCGGGACCTCGTCCCTTCCCCGTCACGTCCCGGGGCAGCCTCCGAACAAAGTCGAATTGCACCCAGTCTGGATGATCGAAGAAAAGCAGACCGACGTGAACTTGGCCTTGCACATCTATCGCGACGCCACGCGTTCGCAATGCGAGCAATTGGTGGTCTGTTCGAACGACAGTGATCTCGAGCCTGCGTTGCAGATGGTCCGTTCCGACGCCCCAGGCATCGTGATTGGGCTCGTGACGCCGCTTCGCGAAAGCGCAAAGGAGGAGGGCGTGTATTCCAACAAGCGCCTGACCGCGCTCGCCGACTGGGTGCGTCATCACATTCGGGACGAGGAGCTTGCCGCCGCTCAACTGCCGACACATGTCCCTTCCAGGAAAAAGCCAGTCAGCAAGCCGTCCCACTGGTAGGAAGGAGCACGTTGTCGCCGCGCGGTCACAGGCAATCTCTGCTTCTGTCGTGCTAGTAACGTTCTGAGCGCGGTCCATCTCGAGAGCCGGAAGTGTCTTGCACATCGGGAGAACAGGGACATGGGGGCCAAGTCGCCCGACACCATCCTCAGCGCGTCTTCATGTACGCCGCGTACAGCGACGGCTGAAGGTCACGCAACTCTTTTCGTCGAAGCACGATGTCAGCGTGGCGGCCCTGCCGCTCCAGGCCGAGCAGTTCGACCATGAGACGCATTGCGCGCTCCGGCGCGCTGTGCTGCGAGGCCTGGGCGAGCGCCAAGTGCCCCCGAAACACGGGGCGCTCGGTCAGCACCCATGCCGCAAACCAACTCAGTTCAACGATGTCGGCGCCGCCTTCCTGGATCGCGTCGACGTCGGCATTGAAGTTGGCCTCGAAACTGCGTATCAACTGGGGCAAGAGCGGGTCGGGCGAGCGCTGGGCAAGGCTTTCCAGCAGCGTGGGCGACAACCAGCCCAGCTCCGCCAAAAGCGGCCAGGTCGCGCGCAGACCGAGCAGGTGCAAGCGGGCCTCGGCCATCCAGGCGAGCGGCGTCGGTATCCGTCGCCATGATTCGATAGATGCGACTGACTGCGCCGCGTCTTCCCAGGCGCCCGCACGGAGCCAAAGGGCAGCGGCATGGTCTTGGGGGCTCTTCGCATCGAAGGGTAGCGCGCCGGCGCGTCGGGCCAAGTCTTGCCAGCTTGTCCGGAGCCAACGGCTTGCACCGCCGTGGTCGAAGACACGCTGCGCAGCAGGGCAGATGGTCAATTCCAGCATCTTGCGCGCGGCGCGCAATGCTTCGTGGTCGCCGATGGCCTGTGGCTGGCCAAGGTCACCTGCTTCAATGGACCGCGCGAGGGCCAGCAGTGCGGGCAGGCTATCGTCGGCGGGATAGTCCCGCGCAAGGCGGTCGCAGGCCGATCGAGCGCCGAGTGCGTCGCGCTGCTCGAGCGCATGTGTGACGTCGTTCCTGAGCATCACGTCGCGGCTGTCTTCGAAGATGTCGAGTTGCATCTGGTCAAGCAAGTCAAGGTCCAAGGTCTTCAACCTCCATTGTGTGGCGGCGGCATCGCGCCGCGCTGTCGTATCCCTCTCAGGATTTGCCCGAGGTCTGGGTATCGCAACTGCGTCTCCCTCGTGGCTCCAGCGTGAGGCCCTATCTGAAGTCCCGACTCGAAGCCCGCAGGCGCCCCAGCAACCGGTCGTGATTGACGAGCTTCTGAGCGACCAGCGAATGCACCCCTTTTTCGGACTGCCACATGCCCTGGACGCTGAGCAACATCGATCCCCTGAGGGCGGCGCGCTGCGCCTCGGCCACGCTCGGCCAGACGATGATGTTGACGGTGCCGGTCTCGTCTTCCAGTGTTGCGAAGATCACCCCACTGGCCGTGCTGGGCTGCTGCCGGTGCGTCACGATGCCGCTTGCGCGCACCTGCTCCTTGTCCCGAGCGTTGCGCCGAAGGTCGTCCGCCGTGCGGATGCCCCAACCAGTGAGCCTGGCACGAAGCAGCGCCAAAGGGTGGCGACGCAATGTCAGGCCCATCGACGCATAGTCGTCGGCAATGTCGACGCCCTCGGTGGGTGGGCGGAACTCGACAGGCGCCTCCAGCGTCGGCGCATCGCGCAGCACTTCGGTCGGCCGTGTCTCGACACCGATGGCTTCCCAGACCGCGTTGGCCCGGTAGCCTGCGAGGCTGCGCAGCGCATCGGCTGCCGACAGGCACCGCAGGTCGTGCGCATCCTGCCCGGCTCGCCGGCCCATGTCCTCCACACTGGCGAACGGCGACTTCGCGCGCTCGGCCATGAGACGCAACGCGACGGCTTCTCGCATGCCCGAGATCCGGGACATGCCCAGGCGCACAGCGCGCAAGGGTTCCTCGAAGCGCGCATCCCAGCGAGTGGGTGATCCCGATGTCTGCTGTGCCTGGGTCTCCTGGGTCTCCTGCGCCTCCTCCTCGAGCGTGCTGAACCAGTCGCTCACCGTCACGTCGACCGGCCGCACCACGACGCCGTGCTCGCGTGCATCGCGCACCAGTTGCGCGGGCGCATAGAAACCCATCGGCTGGCTGTTGAGCAACGCGGCAAGGAGGGCGTCCGGATGGTGGCGCTTGAGCCAGCAGCTCACGTAGACCAGCAGGCCGAAGCTGGCCGCATGGCTTTCCGGGAAACCGTAACTGCCGAAGCCCTCGACTTGCTTGGAGATGCGATCGGCGAACTCCTGCGAGTAGCCCTTGGCCAGCATGCGGCTGACCAGCTTCTGCTGATGCGGCTCCAGGCCCCCGCGGCGGCGCCACGCGCCCATGGCGCGGCGCAGCTGGTCGGCCTCGCCGGCCGTGAAGTCGGCCGCCAGCATGGCGATCTGCATCACCTGTTCCTGGAACAGCGGCACGCCCAGCGTCCGCTCGGTCGCCACCCTGATCTCGTCGCTCGGGTACTCGATCGGCTCCTCGCCGGCGCGTCGTCGCAGGTAGGGGTGCACCATGCCGCCCTGGATCGGTCCGGGCCGCACGATCGCGACCTGGACCACGAGGTCGTAGAAGCGCTCGGGCTTGAGCCGCGGCAGCATCGACATCTGGGCGCGGCTCTCGATCTGGAACACGCCCACCGTGTCGGCCTTCTGGATCATGGCGTAGGTGACGGGGCACTCGGGCGGCACGTGCTGCATGCCGAAGGGAATCCCCAGCTTGCCGGCAACCAGGTCAAAGGCGCGGTGGATCGCCGTCAGCATGCCCAAGGCCAGCACGTCGATCTTCAGCAGGCCTAACGCATCCAAGTCGTCCTTGTCCCACTGCACCACTGTGCGATCGTCCATGGCCGCGTTCTCCACCGGCACCAAGCGACTGAGCTTGTCGCGTGCAATGACAAAGCCGCCCGTGTGCTGGCTCAGATGGCGCGGGAAGCCCCGGACCTCGTTGGCCAGGGCCAACCACAAGCGGACCTCGCTCTGCGACGGGTCGAGGCCGCATTCGACTAGACAAGCATCGGTGATCCATTCCTTCTCGTTGCCATAGGCGTTCTTGGCCACGCGCTCGACAGTGTCCAGCGCAAAGCCCAACGCCTTGCCGACATCGCGCAGCGACGACTTCGTGCGGTAGGACGTGATCACGCCGGTGATGGCCGCCCGGTCGCGCCCGTACTTCCTGTAGATGTACTGCATCACTTCCTCGCGGCGCTGGTGCTCGAAGTCGATGTCGACGTCCGGCGGCTCCTTGCGCTCGACGCTGATGAAGCGCTCGAACAGAACGTTCATGCGTGCAGGGTCGACCTCGGTCACGCCGAGGCAGTAGCAGACCGCCGAATTGGCGGCCGAGCCACGGCCCTGGCACAGGATGCCGCGCCCCCGTGCCCAGTGCACGATGTCCGCGACCGTGAGGAAA
>NZ_JAAVVD010000046.1:0-22166 GCF_018449755.1 Variovorax sp. dw_954
ATTGAACTTGGACAGGCGCTTGCTGCCCTTGCCGTCGAGTTCACGCACGTGCAGGTGCAGCACGGTGGCGCCGGCGTTGTAGCAGTCGACCGCCTTCTGGATCTGCTGGTCCATCGTGACCGCGATGTCCTCGGGGAAGTCGGAGGGCACCCACGACGGCGCGTAGGGCGCGGCCGTGATGATCAGGGGTTGCTGGTTCTCGGGGTAGAGCGAGCCGTCGAGGTAGTTCATGGTGTGTGTCTCGGTTTGGATAAGTGAGGTGTTGCGGGCGGTGGGCGAGGGTGGCCTCAGAAGGGCTTGTCGCCCACGATGGCCTCGGTCTCAGCAGTCGATTCGACTTTAGGGATCGCGACGCCCGGACGCTTCGCCAAGAGCGCCACGGATTTCGCTTTTCATGACAGCAGCCGGCCGACCCATGCGTCCGACACAGTCTTGTGCGATTCGCGGAACCCCCGCGTCAGGCGCAGAGCTTGAAAGTCGCGGCGACGCAATGGCGGTCGTCGCCAATGCACCTCGTCACCAGCGCGTAGCGACGGCCTGGCTCAGGAATTCGGCGATGCCTTCGCCATGAGGGTCGCGCCGATCGGATGGCCGGGTGAGATGTGCGGGCGGTGCGGACCACGAAGATGTCGCGAGAAGCCGCGCATACGAAAAGGCCCAGGCTCGCCCTCTCTGACAGGGGCTGGCACCAAAAGCGAAATGCATGTCGCCAATTGCGATACAGCCTTCGAGCGCCTGCGGGAGCATCGGCTGGTGGCGCCCTGACGGGTGCGCCAGGCTGCAGAAGCACTCCTGCGGGACAGCTTTTTCCAACCCTCTTTCAGAACAAGACCAATGACGCTGAGACCCTGGATTTCTTCGTACGGCGACGTGCGCGCGCAAATCAACGCCGATGCCTACGGCTCCATCGTGGAACTGCTCGAGCAGGCAATGGCGCGCTACAGCGACAAGACCGCCTTCCTGCATGAGCTGCACATCGGCGAGGGCGAGCGTGTCGGGAAGCTGGCCGTCATCGAGGCGATGAAGATGGACAACGTGCTGTTTGCCTCTCGGGACGGCGTGGTCGGCACGATCTCGGCGGACAAGGGCGAGTCGTTCGCGGTGGACCAGGTGATCCTGGAGTTTGCATGACCGGCACCCAACGTCCATTCAAGGTGCTGGGTGTCCAGCAGATCGCAATAGGGGGCCCCGACAAGCAGCGACTGCAGAAGCTCTGGGTACGCATGCTGGGGCTGGAGGTCACGGGCCGCTTCCGCAGCGAGCGCGAGAACGTCGACGAAGATATCTGCGCCATCGGCAGCGGTCCGTTCAAGGTCGAGGTCGACCTGATGCAGCCGCTGGACCCCGACAAGAAGCCCGCGGTGCACGCGACACCACTCAATCACATCGGTTTGTGGATCGACGATTTGCCGGTGGCCGTCGAATGGCTGACCGCGAAGGGCGTGCGATTCGCACCGGGCGGCATCCGCAAGGGCGCCGGGGGCTTCGACATCTGCTTCCTTCACCCGAAGGCGAATGCGGCGTTTCCGATCGCGGGCGAAGGAGTCCTGATCGAACTCGTGCAGGCGCCGCTGGAGGTGGTTGCTGCGTTCAACGCGCTGTCCCTTAGATCTCACGGGGTCAGCGACGGCGTTCGCGGATAGGACTCGCCAAGCCAGCTTGGCATGTTCTCGACCCGCGGCTGTTCAGGAAAGACCCATGCCCACTTCATCCATGCCCGGTCACGCGCGCCCCTTGGCGCACCGCACTTCCCTGCAAGCGGTCCTGTTGCTGGGCAGCATGGGCGTGCTGGCGTCCCTCTGGTCGGACATGCTGTTTCCCGCGATGGTGTCCATCCAGCAGGATCTGCAGGCCTCTGCCACCGCCGTACAGCAAACCGTTTCGCTGTTCTTTGTAGCCAATGCCTTCATGTGTCTGTGGCATGGCGTGATTTCCGACGCCTGGGGACGGCGCAAGCCGCTGCTCATCGGCCTGGTCGTGCTGGTGCTGACCTCGCTGCTGAGCTTGCTGGCCACCCGCATAGAGCACTTGTGGATCCTGCGCACGGTGCAGGGCCTGGTCGTAGGCCTGGGCCATGTCCTGTGCCGCGCTGTCATACGGGATCTGTACAGCGGCGAGGGCGCACAAAAGATGATTGCCCACACCAGCCTGCTTCAAACGGCCGGCCCCATCGTCTTGCCCATGCTCGGAGGCTGGCTGACGTGGATGTGGGGCTGGCGTGCGCTGTTTGCGTTCCTCGCCGCGGTGGGCATGGTGATGCTGCTGGTCTATGCGCGCAAGCTGCCCGAATCGCTGCCGCCGGAACGACGCCAAGCCGTGCGCCTGGGCAGCCTGTGGCGAAACTACCGCCTGGTGCTGGGCTCGCCCTGGTTCATGCGCCTGAGCGTGGCGCACGCCTGCAACTGGGCGGCCATGTACCTCTATGTGGCGGCGGGTCCCCGGCTCGTGACGCATCTGCTGGGGCGCCCGCCCACCGACGTCTACCTGGTCTTCACGCCGATGATGGTGGGGCTGATCGCCGGCTTCCTGTGCCTGCCGCGCGTGCTGCAACGCTGGGGCACGCGACACACCATGTACCTTGCCTACCTGGGATTTGCCTTCGTCAGCGTGCTCAACGCCGCCCTGTCCGCATTGGTGCCGCCCGGACTGATGCACTTGCTGCCGATCGCGGCCTACGCCTTCGCGGTCGCCCTGTCGATGCCGCTGCTCGTGGGCCATGCGCTGCATCCCTTTCCGCACAATGCCGGTCTGGCCGCGTCCTGCCAGCTGTTCCTGCAGTACAGCATGATGGCGGTGGTGGCCGGTCTGCTCGCACCTTTGCTGTGGGATTCGCTGTGGCACGTGGCCCTGGGCTGTGCCGTGCTGACCGGCATCGGCATGGCGTTGCTGCTGTGGCAGCGCTACGCCACCTGGAAGGCGCAAGGGGCGGCTGTTACCGCGGCCTGAATTTCTCCTCCATCCATCGGGTCTTCCTGGCGTGCTCAAACAACTGAGCATCATCGTCACTTAAGGGGCGAGCCAGACCAGATGGCAAGGGAAATTCCAGTCAACGTTCGACTTCAGCCAGCGAATTTTCCCTGAGGCCGGCCGATGTTTTCGCTTCATCCGGGGCATGAACTGACAAGCGTCAACGCGCGCGATCGCGACAGGCAGACAATTTTCCCCGCTGGCTCTTTCCCCGCCCAGCGTCAGGTGGGCCTCACCGCTTCTCGGGTTCTATCGCGAGCCCGACGCCTGGGATCTCAGAAGGGGGAATGACACCGATCCTGCGCTGACCGGGATCAGAAGGGAAACTCCATGAAGACGAAGATTCACACCCTGGTAGCCTCGTTTGTTGTCGCTTCCGCCGCCCTCATGGGCGCCGTGGGCACCGCAACAGCAGCCGATGAATGGTTCGTGCTGGGCGAACAGACGATCAAGTCCGCCGATCCCAGCGTGAACATCAAAAGCGCAGGAGGCCGATGGGACAAGGACGTCAAGCAAGTGAAGCTCTCTGCTGAGGGCGCTGATGTGCAGATCTCGCAGATCATCCTCAACTGGGACAACCGCAGAGACGACACATTGAAGGATGTCGGGGTCATGAAGGCAGGCGGACAAACCGCTGCCGCGGATGCGCCAGGACGCAAAGGGCGTCTTACCGGCGTGACGGTCAACTACAAGATTCTTGGTGACAAGCCAACAGCCACCCTCAAGGTCTGGGGGCTGGACTGAGCGCGCCGTGACCGCCGACACAGATCCTGCACCACGATTGCGACCTTGATCAAGCTCATCCAACGCACGGGCCGTCGGATCTGATAGCGCCGATACGGGCGCGTCAGCAGCGGCAGATTTCGGTCTGACCCCCGTTCAGCCTGGCCGTTTCCACCGGACGGTGGGGGCGGCTCGATGCTGCGGCCGTGTGGATGCCGAAGGGCCGGCATTGACACGTCGCGCCGGCCGCTATGCGCGTTTGATGCGGCGGACAATGAAGACGAGAACGACCGCACCCACGGTTGCGACGATGAGGCTTCCGACAAGGCCACCACCCAGCGACCGGAAGATGCTGAACAGAAAGCCCCCAAGGACCGCGCCAATGACGCCGGCGATGAGGTCACCGATGCGGCCGAAACCGCCGCCCTTGACAAAGGTCCCAGCCAGCCAACCGGCCACGAGGCCGATCACAAGAAACCAAAGAAAGCCCATGGCTACCTCCGATGTCTGGCCGAGACGACCATAAGTTCTGATCGTAGCCCGCTCCCGAAGCGAAAGCGAGAAGGCCAACGGGTCGCGGGCCGCTCGCCGCCACGATGATCGCGCAGTGCGGAGAAAGCGCCCTAGTTGCGGAACATGTCAAGAATCCGGTTGCGCTCGTCTGAAGACAGATCAGGCCTGGTTGACGGCTCCGCCTCGGCTGGCGTGGGTTCGGACATCCCGCCGGGGTAGCCGAGCCCGGTGCCCGGCGCGTAGTCGTCGTAGTACCACTCGCCGCCGACATGGACCACCCCTTCGGGCACCTGGAGTTCAGCCACGGGCACACCCTTGATCGCGGTCTCCATGAAGCTGATCCAGATCGGCAGGCTCAGGCTGCTGCCCGTCTCCTTGTCTCCCAGGCTGCGAGGCGTGTCGTACCCCATCCATGCGATCGCGGTCATCGTCGGCTGGAAGCCTGCGAACCAGGTATCGATCGAGTCGTTGGTCGTTCCCGTCTTGCCGTAGATGTCGTCGCGCTTGAACGCCTGATACGCCTTCGCGCCGGTACCGCCCCTGACCACGCTTTGCAGCAGCGTGTCCATGATGAAGGCATTGCGCTGCGGAATGACGCGCATCGTTTCGTTGAGCAGTGGTGGCTGCGGTTCGACCAATATCTTGTCCTTGTGGTCCGTGATGCGCGTGATCAGGTAAGGATTGACGCGATAGCCGCCATTGGCAAACACCGAGTAGGCCGTTGCCATTTGCATCGGCGTGACCGCACCGGCGCCTATCGCCATGGGCAGATAGGCCGGGTGCTTGTCGCGGTCGAAGCCGAAATTCGTGATCCAGTCCTGCGCGTAGCGGATACCGATCGATTGCGCGACGCGAAGCGTGACCATGTTGATGGACTTCATGAGCGCCGTGCGAAGCGGTACCGGTCCGGAGAAAGTGCCTCCATAGTTCTTCGGCGCCCATGGCTGACCGCCTGTCGTGGCTGCGTCGAAGTAGAGCGGGGCATCATTGACCACGGTGGCTGGCGTGAAGCCCTTTTCCAGAGCGGCTGAATAGATGAACGGCTTGAAACTCGAGCCTGGCTGACGCCACGCCTGCGTGACATGATTGAACTTGTTCCTGTTGAAATCGAAGCCGCCCACCATCGCCTTGATGGCGCCGTCACGCGGATCCATCGCGACGAATGCGCCCTCGACCTCGGGTAGCTGGGCAAGTCCCCACAAGTCTTTCGGCGTCTTCGCAAGGCGGACTATCGCTCCACGACGGATCATGATGTTGCGCGGAGCCTTGTCCGCCAAGCCCGACTGGGCAGGCCGCAGCCCGTCTCCGATGACGTGCAAGGCCTCGCCGTTCGCACGGACGGCCACGACCTCCTTGGCACTGGCTGTGAGCACCACTGCAGCGATCAGGTCGCCGTAGTCGGGGTGCGCTGCAAGCGCGTCGTCGATCGCGTCCGTGCGTGCCTTCGGATCGTCCGGCAGAGCCACGAATCCTTCGGGTCCACGGTAGGTCTGGCTTCGCTCGTAACCCATGATTCCGTCGCGCAATGCCTTGTAGGCGGCCGATTGGTCGTCCGCAGAAATCGAGGTGTAGACCTTGAGTCCCCGAGCGTAGGTGGCGTCGCCATACTGCGCATAGATCAACTGGCGCACGGCTTCGGCCACATATTCGGCATGCAGTCGAACGGGGTTTGGGGCATCGCGCAGATGAAGCTCCTCTTGTCTGGCCTGCGCTGCCTGCTCAGGCGTGATGAAGCCGTTCTCCTGCATTCGATCGATCACATAGAGCTGCCGTTCTCGAGCCCGTGCGGAATTGTTGACCGGGTTGTTGGCACCGGGCGCCTTGGGCAAACCCGCCAGCATCGCGGCTTGTGCGATCGAGATGTCCGTGAGCGGCTTGGCGAAATAGGCCTCCGAGGCCGCGGCGAAGCCGTACGCCCGCTTGCCCAGAAAGACCTGGTTCAGATAGATCTCGAAGATCTGATCCTTGGAGAGGAGTTGCTCCAGTTTGAAGGTGAGCAGGACCTCGTAGACCTTGCGGGTAATCGTTTTCTCCGAAGTCAGGTACGCGTTGCGTGCCACCTGCATCGTGATGGTGGAGGCGCCCTGGCTCTTGAGTCGGTTCAGATTTGCATACCCGGCGCGCACCATGCTTTTGAAGTCGACCCCATTGTGGTCATAGAAGCGCGCGTCTTCGGCGGCCAGCACTGCGTCCTTCATCAGCTTGGGAATTGTCGAGATCGGCGTGAATTCGCGGCGCTCCTCGCCAAATTCGCCAATCAGAATGCCTTCGGAGGAGAAGACCCGCAGCGGCAGTTTCGGTCGATAGTCCTGAAGCTCGGATATGTCCGGCAGGTTCGGGTAGGCGACCGCGAGTGCAGTCAAGACGACGAATGACACGCCCAGCGCCCCGGCCAGGATCAGCCCTGTGAACCAGAACACCACGCGCAGGAGCCAGGATCGCCAGGATCTTGAAACTGGCTTGTCGGCGTGTTCCGAAAAACGCGATCGGTCGGCCATGACAGCATGCAAAAAGGCTCGGTTGCCAAGTGTCGCTGAAATGCCACTGGCCGTATATCCCGAGCAAAGCGGCTTCAGCTCGGCATCCCGAGGCCAGTGGTCCTGCCGCCAGGGCAAGAGCTTGGCTCAGCGAGGCAAAGCCATGCCGATCGGGGAGCCGTGGAAGCCGCCGAGGCCCCGCAGTCAGCCCAGTGCGCAGGCGAGCGCTCAACGCTTCTCGATCAGGCAGGGAACAGCGGTCTCGAAGGCCGAAGTCGAAAGGTAGCGGCCACGCGGGAAGTATTCGCCCATGTCTTTCGCTTCGTCACCGGGCTTGCCGACGGCCTGCACCGAATGATTGAAGTTTCCGGTGCCGAGCATGTGGCGGAGTTGCAGGACCGTGACGTCGTCATCTCCCGAACCGTCGCCGTCGTCGGCCATGGGCAGCCACGCGATGCCGCACTGGGGGATGGCGTTGCGCGGACGATCCGCCTTGCGGCTCACGACCAGGGTGTAGAAGCCGTCCGGTCCGACTGGCAGGTTCTCGTCGTGCACGCATTCGTTGACGCGCGTGTTGGCAAATCCCTGGTTGGAGCAGAACGACCAGTAGCGCAAGTCGCCGTCGCCCATCCTGGCATCGCCACCCAACGTGTGCGGTGTGCTCGGCGCCTTGCCGCGCACGACCAGGACTTTGCCGAGCTTGCGATTGAGGATGGTGCGGATGTACTGGTTGTCGAGGTTGGGATAGAAGCCGCCCTCGCTGCGCGGTGCATTCGCCGCCGGCGCCTTGCCTGTGTAGATGCCGTAGAGTGCCTCGCGGTCGAGTTGTTGATACCAGGTCGGCGGGTTGGTCGCGGGAAACACCGGCGACTTCTTCGCTGCCGCGGACAGAAGCTCGTGATACTTGCCCATCGGCACGGCCATCGCGGCCGGATCCAATTGCAACTGCTGGCGCGTGCGCAAGGCCCCGCACGCCTCGGCGCCGCGCAGCACCCTGCCGTCCGCCATCGTCAGCACGGGGGTCGGCAGACCGGTGTTGCCGGTCTCGTCGGCGCCCTTGTCGCGAGCGTAGATGCGATAGAGCACCGTCTGCTGGCCAGGTGCCGAACCGTACTTCGGCGCGTGCAGCCGGTCGCGGTGCTGGCCTTGCAGATTCATGCCACTCTGCTGCCTGGCGTCGGGACGCCCGTCGACGATCTCCAGGCTGTAGTTGCGCTGCGTGGCCTGACGGTCGGCGCCAGACAGAAACGGGTTGGTCGAGCCGGCACTCGGCGCCACCAGATAGTCGGCCACCGACTCGATCGGGCGCCCCGCTTCGTCGTAGCTGATGAACGACATATAGCGCGAATGGGGGAAGCTGCCTTCGAGCGTGAGCCTTGCGTCGGCCGGTACGGTGAAGACGGCAGCCCAATAGAACGTTGCCGTGTCAGGGTAGGCAATGTTGATGTAGGGATCGCCGCTGGCCGGGCCACGGGCCCAGAAGCATGTGCGCGGACCGGGGATCGGGTCCTTGCCCTCGGCTGCCGATGCCAGGGCATCTGCAAGGAGCTTGTCCTGCGGAAGTATCTGTGCATCCGCCGGCGCGACGAATGCGGAAACTGTCAGGCAAGCCGCGGCCAGCCAGGACGAAATCGCATGGTGTTTCATTGAGGTCTCCGGTTCGAGGTGTCGCGCTGCGAAGATGCCGGGATGGCATTCCGATCGCGTGCCGGATGCTAGGATTTCAAGCGCCGCGGAATTGTCGGAATTCCGACCAAGAACAGGATTCGTCACACGTGGCTGACCGCAAATCCAGCGTCGACGTTGAAGTGCTGCTCAAGCGCACCGCGTTTTTTTGCGAATTGCCGCCTGAGGACTTCGCGCGGCTGCTGGCCGTTGCCAAGGTCGAGACCTTCGATACCCGCGTGCTGCTCAGTGCGGGTGGAACGCCGATGAGGTGGCTGCGCCTCGTGGTCCGCGGCTACATCGAGATCGTGGCTCGCCGGGCGTCCGGCGAAGAAGTGGCGCTGGCAGACATCGGACGCGGCGGCTGGGCGTCGTGGGCCGGCTGCTTCGTCGACGAGCCTTCGGACTACGACTTCTACTGTTCCGGCGACGCCTGCTTTGTCGCGCTGCCGACGGCCTCGGTGCGCGCCGCTGCGCAAGCGCATCCGGAGATCTATCGCCTGGTCATTGGCCAGATGGGGACGCGGTTGCGACAGTTGATGGAGTGGACGGCGGAATCAGTGATGCTGGGTCCCGAGCAACGGATGGGCAAGCTGATCCATCTGCTTGCACGCACGCATGGCATCGACACGAATTCGGGCACGCTGCCGGTCACGCAGGCGCGGCTTGCGAGCTTGGCGCGATGCTCCAGGCAGTCCGCCAACCTGCTGCTCAAGGCGCTGGAGCATCGCGGGCTGATCCGTACGGCATACGGGCGATTCGAAATCGACGACATGACGCGGCTCGCAGCCTTCATCCAGGCGGACCGCCAGGAGTGAGTTGGGTTACACCGAACTGCGCCCCGGAAGGATGTCCGAAGCCAATACCGCGACGCCAGCCAACCAGCGCTCCCGCCTTCACGCCATGCCATAGAAGCACGACCTGGACGCTCCTTCATGGACGACCGGTGCAAAAGCTGCTGCTGACGAAGCGCAGGCGAACTTCCGTCACGGCGATGCTGGTCACTATTGAACAGCAGCGCGCCAGGCGACGCCGGCGCGGCGAACATGTCTTCACCGGTCAGCCGTCGCTCGCCGTTGGAGGGTTCCACCATGACCAAGGCAGTTTGCATGTCGAGGCCGCTTTCAGCGTGGACACAGCCTGGCGCGGCCGGGGCTGGGGCACGCGCCTGATGGAGGCCGTGCAAGCACAGGCGCGCGCCGCAGGTGTCCAGCGCGTGCTGGGCATGTGTGCGGTACGTAACCTGCCCATGCGGCATGTGTTCGAACGGGCTGTCATGCAGCTCATACGCGAAGACGACGAGATGCACGCGCACCGCGAGCTGCCGTCCTTTTCCGTGGCGGCCTGACCGTCGTCGCAAGGCGTGGTGATCAACGCCGCATCGACTCAGCCTGGCGGACAGGATCAGGTCGCTGCACCCACCATGGCATTGACGAGTCGGTCCAGGCTTGACTCACCACTTCGGTGGCAACTTCCTGAGCAGCACGATGCGCTCGCGCGAGACTTCGATGTAGCCACCCTTGGCCAGGTCGGTCAGCAGGCGGTTGACCATCGCCTTCGAAGCGCCGACACGCTCGGCGATGCGCTGCTGGCTCAACGGCCCGGGCACCACGCGCAGGCCCTTGTCGTCGACCGCCAGGGCGTCGAAGAGCCCCACGAGCCGGCCGTAGACATCCACCGAAGCCAGGCGGCCCACGGTGCGCGTCAGGGTGCGCACGCGCTGCACCATGCGCTGGATCAACTGAAACGCAAGCTCAGGCCGCTGCGCCAGCACGCGCTCGGCGTCGGCCCGTGTCACGCGCGTCAGCCGAGCTCGGGTGGTCACCTGCACCGTGGCGGAGCGCCGTTCACCACTGAGCATCAGCTCGCCGAAGAGCTCGCCCGCATGCAGTGTGTTGAGTTCCACCACGCGCCCGCCGTCCCCGGCCACGAACGCACGCAGCTCGCCTTCGTGGATGAGATACATGCAGTCGGCAACGTCGCCCTGGGTCACCACCGAGGCACCGGGCTCCCAGGTACGCGTCTCGCCCAGTCGCGCCAGTTCGGCCAGGAAGTCGCCGGAATTCTCTGCCCTCGACCCTTCGGACATGCCTGCTCCTCGATTGTAAAAAATCATTTCTACGAACCCCGGAGAACCTATCATGCCTGCGATGAACGTACCTGCGCCTACCTTGCCATCCCAAGACACCGAGGCGCATCTGAAGGAAGCGCGCGCGTTGCAGCTGAGGCTGTCCCGCACGGCCTACAACTACGTTCGAAGCTACCCCAATCTCGAAGCGGTGCCGATGTGCGCGGGCGTGCCGCCTGGCGAGGAGTTCAGCGACGCCTACAACGCGCTGGTCGCTCGGACCAATGCGGAGATCGCCGAGAACTTCGCCGGGAACGTGCGCAGATTGGCAAAGCAGGAAATCGAAGAGGACATCAAAAAGCTCGTGGTCGACTCACTCTTCAATTCCGGGAAAGTCAACCTGGATTTGTTCCAGCTCGAGCAGGATGTTCAAAAGATGATCGAGGGCATCTTTGCAGCTGCCGCTGAGGCGGTCCAGGAAGGACCTACGGCGATTCTGAAGTCGACCTTGTTCGACATGATGCGGTTGGACTGCCTCCAGGCCAAGAAAGAAGATGACTACAAATCCCTGATCGACACGCTGCCCACCCCCCAGATGATGGCTGTCGATGACGAGGACTTGAAGCCCGGGGAAGTCAGGCAATGCGAGCAGGATTGGTTCTTCGGCTATCTCCAGGTGGCGGGCTTCAACACGACCAATTTGCGCCGCGTCGTGGACGGGGCGACGGACGGCAAGCTCCTGGCATGGAGCGACTTGAAGGCGAAGATGGAGATCTCCGATACGTTGCCTGTGCCGGGCCTGGGCGGCCTCACGCTGGCCAAGATGATCAGCGACAACAATCTCTACGCTTGCGACTACGCCGCGCTGATCGGCGACGGGAATCTGGAGCCCAAGGAGAGCTGCCTGCACGGCATGCACCGCTACCTGCCGTCGCCCATCGCCCTGTTCTACTGGAACAAATCACCCCCCGAGGGCTATCCGTCGAGCTACGGATCGGAGGAGGGCCAGGTCGGCGTGTTGCAGCCCATCGCGATCCAGTTAGGGCAGACCCGGGGCTCGGCCATCTTCAGCCCGGACGATGCTTTCGGTGCGAACGATGCCGGGCATCTGAAGTGGAAGATCGCCAAGTACTTCGTCAACGTGGCCTGCGCGATCCAGCACGAATCGGTCGCCCATCTCGGGGATTGCCACCTGATCATGGAGGCCGTCGCGATCGCCACGCATCGCCAGTTGGCGAAGACCCACCCGCTGTTCCAGCTGCTCGAGCCGCATCTGCGGTTCACGATCAGCATCAACGATGGTGCCTCTCACAATCTCATCGTCCCGGGCGGCGTGGTGGCCGCCAACGTCGGCGCCAACATCGACTGGACGCTGCAGATGGTCAACGACGCGCGCAAGGCCTGGCGCTGGGAGGAGAACAGCCCGGAGACGATCTTTTTCCTGCGCGGCACGGACAAGCTGGCGGCCTACCCGTTTCGCGACGACACGCTGCTGCTGTGGAAGGCCATCAAGGATTTCGTCACCGGCTACGTGGCGATCTACTACGTCGACGACGCCGCCGTCAGTTCCGACCCCGAACTCAAGGCCTGGGTGCGTGAACTCGGATCGCCGCAGTACGGCAATCTGCCGGGGTTTCCCGAGGCGCTGAACACCCGGGAGAAACTCGCCGAAGTCGTCGCGCAAATGATCTACACCGCAGGCCCCTTGCACGCGTCTGTCAACTACGGTCAATATCCCTTCGCGGGCTTCGCGCCCAGCGTGGCCGCGGCGATCTACAAGGCCGCGCCGACGCGCGAAGACTCGATCGACGCGATCGACAGGACAGACCCGGCCAAGACGGTGACGTGCCTTGACTGGCTCCCGCCGCTGGACGTTGCGCTGTACACCGTGTCGTTCGTGTACCTGCTCAGCAGCATTCAGTTCGACGTGCTGGGTCACTACGCGAGCAATCCGCAACACCCGCACTTCGCGGACCGCCACGCCCAGAAGGCCCTCGAGGCGTTTCAGGCCACGTTGGCGCAGGCCGAGGTCACGATCCGCCAGCGCAACCTCGAACGGCCGATTCCCTATCTGTTCCAGTTGCCGTCCAGGGTACCGAACAGCATCAGCATCTGAAAGGGTCAGGGTGGCCGAAGCCGACGCTGCTTCTGCCCGGCCTCCTGGCGCCGGCCGCGCGTCATGAGCCTGGCCTGCGGTTTGTCAGCGGGCCTCTGGCTGGCATCCCGGCGCCAGCATCTCGGTCGTCGCTTCAACGTCGATCACGCCCTGGCTGTGCATGGCGGCGTCTCCAGCGATCACCAGCGCGCGCCCGGCCTCGCCACCCATCCACTGCCCCTGCCTGCGCCGCGCGGCAGCGCCATACAGTTTCAATCCCGTGGCGTCGAAGGTCACCGTTGCAGCCTGCAGCAACTCTGTCGCCCGAGCTGGTTGCCGCTGTGCGCACGCCAGGCCAGCCTCGAGCACCGCGGCCCAACCGGGCACGTGGGGCAGGCGGGTCTTGTTCAACTGCCTGACAGTTGTTCTGGCGATCTCCAGGCTTTCGGCGACGTCCGTCGATCCTTGCCGCGCGGCAGCCAGTGCACAACCGGCCCGGTAGTAACTCATCAAACCGAACGCAGTCTTCATGCGCAAGAGTTGCGCCTTGTTGAGCGCCGACCACTGTTTCGCGACCAGCGAGACGCCTCGCGCCGGCTGGCCCTCGTAAAGCGCCAGGTTCACATCGGCCAGGAGGATCAGGTAGTCAGCCCATTGATAGATGCTTTGAACCTGATAGCTGGCCTTGGCCTGGGCGATCCGCCGCCCCCCGTCGGCAAGACCGCGGTGTGCCAGCAAGGCAGGCGCCGCAAAACCGACCACGCCGCAAGCCAGGTACTGGTCGCCCCGTCGCAAGGCGTTCTCGACAATGCCAGGCGCCGTGGTCGAGGCCTGGGCATAGTCGCCGAGATGATTCGCCGCATTCATGCAGTAGAGATGGGTGCCGGCCAACTCGAACGGCACCTCCTTGCATTGAGAGCCCAACCACTCCAGGGCGTCTTGCAGTACCGGCTGGGCTTCGGCAAAGCGACCTTCGTGGGCCAGCACGCAGCCGCGAATCTGGCGCACCCACCCCGTCAATTCGTTCTGCGACACCTCGCTGGCCAAACCCTCTGCCTGCAGCATGAGCGGGTCGGTCTTGGCCCGCGTGCCCGGGCCATCGAGGCTGACCATGTAGGCCTCCATGGTCAGGGCCCGCGCAGCATGCGCGCGTGAGCCCGTGTTCAGGGCCAGCCGGGCATAGCGGGCCGCCATGTCGACCATCACGAATGCATTGTTGCCGACCGAGCCCTGGACCACCGACCACATCGCGCCCAGCCGGGCTTGATCGCCGGGGCCGGGTGTTGCGGTCGGGTTGATCTTCAGCCCCCTGCACATCAGCAGGAAGCGTGAAGCCAGCGCAGCGACGATCGCTGCCCGTGGCGAGCGCGGCATGGACAGCCCGATGGCGGAAAGCACCTCGCCCAACAGGACTCGCGCCTCGTCGGTAAAACCACTGGTGCTGAGCAAATGCGCCGCTGCGCGCTTGTGTTCGAGCGCTTCCCGCGGCGGAGCACCGATGCTCGCAGCGCGATAGACCTCTGCGGCCTCGCGGCTGTTGCCCATCGACGCCAGCATCGCGGCGAGCTTGAGTTGCACTTGCCGGAACCGCCCAGGGTCGCCAACGATGAGGTCCAGGCACTGTCGATACTGGCGGGAAGCGAACTCGAACGCCAGCGCGGCTGCAGAAACATCGCCCGCCTTCTCGTAGTAGACGCTGGCACGCTGGTCGTCCCCGGCGCCATGAAAGTGCAACGCCAGGTGCTCCGGCTTCGAGTCCTCATGCGAGGACAACGCTTCGGCCAGGCGGGCGTGGATGCCGCGCAGGGCGTCAGGGGTCAAGGCGTCGGCCACGGACTCGCGAATCTTGTCGTGATAGCACTCCAGCACGCGACTGTGCGCACTGACTCTTGCGGTACGCGCGAGCCGCTCGAACAACAGGGCGTCGAGGGCTTCATGGTCCGCATCGGCGGCGTCCACGGCCAACTGTGCTGCCATCGGGCGCCCGGCCACTGCCAGCACGTTCAGCACATCGCGCGCTTTCGCGGGCAGCAGGCTGACGTGCCTGTCCACGGTCTGGCTCAGCGTGAGCGCGGTCGGGCCGGTGCCCGTCAGCCGGGCCGACCGCGCCTGGCGAACCAGTTCGCCGACGAAGAAAGGGCTGCCCCGGCCCTCGGCCGCGATCAACTCGGAGCTTGAGGTGCTGGCAGAGCCGAGCAACCGCTGCGCCAACAGCACCGAAACGGCCGGCGGCAGCGGGCCCACGTACAGGGAGCGGCACTCGACCCGCGGACTTCTGGCCGCAATCTCCAGCATCTGCTGCAAGAGCGCGTTGTCCTTGGCGCCTTCGCTGCGGTGCGTCGCCACCCAGAGGAACGGCGTCGGTTCGGGTTGGCTCAGCAGGTAATCGAAGACGACGATCGAATCGCTGTCGGTCCACTGCAAGTCGTCCACGAAGATGACCAAGGGCCGCCGGTCGCGCATGCGACCGAGCAGTTCGCTGAGCGCGGCAAACGCGCGCAGCCGCAGTTCCTGGAGATCGGGGATGAGCCTCCTCGGCCCCCGGGCCACCGCGTCGACACGCTCGAGCACGGGGAAGAGACGGGCCAGGGCGTACATCTCGCGCGGCATCAGATCGCCGGCTTCTTCGCGCGTCAGCCCATGCAGGTGGCTGCTGAGTTCGTCCATCACCGAATCGAAGGCCTTGAAAGGCACGCTTTCGCGGTCGTAGCAGCGGCCTTCGAGCGTGACCGAGCCTCCACGGGCGCTCACCTGGTCGAGGAACGCATGCAGCAGGGCGCTCTTGCCCATGCCCGAGTCGCCGCTGACGAACATCACGACCGGATGGCCGGCCAGCATGGATGCATGGGCAGCGTGCAGTGCAGCCATTTCGCTCTCGCGTCCGAGCAGGATGTCGGCCTGGGGCGCCACGCCGGTCGGCGCCGGTTGTGCAGGTTCGGATGAAAGCAAAGGGGCCATGGGGGGCACGCGGCCCTGCGCGTCATGTGCGTCATGTGCGTCCTGGCCGTCTGGCGCGTCCGCCCGGCCCAGGGCTGCCTGCACCCAGGCCGCATCAGGCCGCGCTGCGGGGTCGCGCTGCAGCAGCGCATCGCACAGCGCGGCAAGGTCGTGCGGCGCGTCCGCACACAAGCTGTGCACGCGGGGTGCGGCCTGGTGCCGTTTGAGTTCGAGCACGTCATCGACCGGCCCTTCAAACGGCAACCTGCCGGTCAGGGCAATGAACAACATCGAGCCGATCGCGTACAGGTCGCTGGCGGTCGTCGGAGCCAGATTTGGCGCGCTGGAGGTCTGCTCGGGTGCCAGGTAGCCGGGTGTGCCGCTGAACCCGACTTCGACCGCCGGGCGCCCGGCGGCGCTGGCACGCCAGTCCACGACCAACCCGAAGTCCAGGACCACGACGCGCCCGTCCTTCTCGACGAGGACGTTCGACGACTTCAGGTCCCGGTGCAGCATGCCGGCGTGGTGGATTGCCATCACGCCCTGCAACAACTGCTTCAGGGCGGCGCGCAACCGTTGCTCATCGAGCTGCCCGTCGGGACGCACCCAGTCGTTGAAGTGCTTGCCCTCGACGAGCTCCATGCTGAAGAACCAGCCCTCGTCGCTGAACAACTCGTGCAGGCGGCACAGGTTCGGGTGGTGGATGTCGGCCAGCGACCGGAACTCGTTCTTCAGCCGGTACACACTGCCCGGGTCGAGCCAACTCAGGGTCTTGATCGCGACGGCGCTTCGCCGGAGGTCGTCATGGGCTTCGAATACCACCCCCATGCCACCCTCGCCAATCTGGCGCAGGATGCTGAACCTGCCATCCAGCACGCTGGTTCCAGGCAACGGTCGAAAGCCCGAACCCGGAGACTGCGCCCCGGGGACCGGTGCAGCGCGCTGAAGCATGTCCAGAAACGATCCGCCGCTGCCCTCGACCGTGACATCGAGTCGGGCCGGTCCAACTTCTTTTTGAGACATGACGCCCTCGCGACCACCATCAAGTGCTTAAATCATTATCAATGATCATCAAGACATTCTGTGACCATTGTCGTGGCTTTGTTGCAAACGCATCTCCGTCAGGCTCCCTTCAGGCTGTGTCGTGCGCCTGATCCTGGAAGCCACTGCCGCAGGGGCCGTCAGGCGCCTGGACTTCAGCACCGCTGAACCCGTGGCGATCGGGCGCGCGCCCGGCTGCCAGATCCAGATCGACGCCGACCAGGGCAGCGTGTCCCGGCTGCACACCCAACTCGTACCGACCGGACAGGGCTGGGTGGTGGAAGATCACAGCAAGGTCGGAACCCTCGTGAATGGCATGAAGCTCGGGCATGGACAGCGTTGTGCGTTGCGCATGGATGACGAGTTGCGCGTCGGACCGCTGCGCCTGCGGGTGCTCGAACTCGGGGGCCAGATCGAGCAGACGCTGGTCACCAAGCTCACGTTGACCGCGGTCGATCTTGCGACGCTGGACCCGCAATTGATCCTGAAATCGGCGCTCGAACTGCCCCGTCTGTTCGGTGAGGCGCACGCCGAAGGCGAGGTGCTGCAGAAGGCTTGCGCCTTTCTGGTGCAGGTGCTTTCGCCCGCCGTCAGCTCGGCCTATGTCGTGCAGGCGCATCCGGAAAACATCGAGTCGTCGCGCATGCTCGCAACGTGCTCGCTGAATGGCGAACGCGCCCCGGTGCTCAGCCGCAGGGTCATCAGCGGCGCGCTCCAGCTTGACGGTTCGGTGGCTTTCTTCAACCACGCCACCTCGACCGGAATCGATGCCACCGTGCACGACACGACGCGGACGGTCGGGGCCTGCCTGGTCGAGCGCAGCGCCGCCGGCGAACCCATCGTGCTCTATGTCGTCGGCGAGCGAACCTTGCCGAACAACAACACCGACATCGCTGCCGGCTACCTCAGCCTGGTGAGCACACTCACGCGCCAGCACCTGGTGGCCCAGAGGCAGGCGCATCTGAGGCAGTACTTTTCGCCCAAGGTCGTCGATTTGCTGATGCGCCCCGGCGGACGCTCCAGTGCCGAGGGCGACCCCCGCATCATGGAGGCCACCAGCCTGATCTTCGATCTTCGGGGTTTCTGCCTTTCCACCGAGGCGGCGGCGACAGACCTGCTTCGATGGCAGAAGGAACTGCGAAGCATGATGGACATCGTCTCGCGGGAAGTCTTTGCGCACGAAGGAACGGTGATCGACTACCAGGGCGATGGCTGCTTCGCCGCCTGGGGAGTGCCGTTCGAGCAACCCGGCCAGGCGCAACTGGCCGTCGACTGTGCGCTGCGGATTCTCGAGCAATTGAAGACGGCGCCCTTGCAGTCCTTGTCGTCATCGACCGGACCGGTGTGTGGCATCGCCATTGCCAAGGGGCAGGTGCTGGCCGGTTCGATGACATCGAGCCGGCATTTCAAGTACGGCTTGCTGGGCACTTCGGTGAACTGTGCGGCCCGTGTGGAGGCGCTCACCAAACCGGGCCGGCTCGACGCGCCGCTGCTCGTCACCGAAGAGGTGGCCAGGCTCCTGGACGTGACACGCACACCGTTTGTCCGGGCAGCCCGCGTGGCCCTGGCAGGCATGGAGACCCTCGTCAATGTCTACGAGTTGCTCGATCCCGCACGAAGCCTGTCGTCGGCCGGCGATGCAGCACGCTGGGAGGCCCTTTTATGCATGCTCGAAAGGGTGCGCCAGGTGTCGGATCTGCAAGAGCTCCAGGCGGCGATCGGCACGCCCGCGTGGGCAGACGATCCCCGCGTGCGCTGGCTGCAGGCACAGTGCAGCCAGTTGGAAGATCCGGAGCAGCTATCCCGCTGGGACGGCGTCGTACGCTACGAAAAGTAGCGCAGCTGTCAGAGGAGTGCCAACTTCCCGCGCGCCACGCGATTGGTGGTGCTCCTTGCCGCTGGTTCTTCCAGCGCTGCCGTGCGCGCGTCCGGGCCTGATCTGACGCTTGGCTGACTCGGCGAGGCTTGCCGCGGGTGCGGGCAGCCGGCGGCCATCTGCTTGATATGCGTCGTCTCACAACGACGCCAGGGCCCGTCGGTCAGTATTGAACGTGGGTGCACCGGGCAGCTCAGTCGCCACGACCATTCCTTCAACGCGCAGCCGCCGCTGACCGTTGAAGGAGCCCACGATGAAGTCCCTGCTCGCCTTTGCAGACCGCCTCGGCCCGGCGTCGCTGTTCGACGGCCCCTTGATCGGGTTGCATCGACGTTGCGCCTTCTCGACGGCATGCGTCGAAGCCCATCGGCTGCGTATGGCTCTGTTCTTGCTGGCTGGCCTGTTGGCATTTGGCCCGGTGCATGCGGATGGGGAATGCCGTCCGCTCAAGCAAGCTATCCGGGGCACGTCGCAAGCCGGCTATACCGGCTTGTTCTATGCGAACGAGATCGCCAGCGACGCCGGCGACTCCGATGGGGTCTCGACGCGCAGCGCGCTGAATCCGCGCGTGCGCTTCGAGCTCGAGGCGATGGCCGCGATGTCCCTGGACGCCGGGGGGATGGCCGAGGAGGCGATGGACAGCGGCGCCATCGAGTCCGGCGAACGGGAACGATTCGTCGCGCAACTCCGGCAACGCGTGCGGGCGGGGCTGCTGCGTGAGCACGCCGTTGCATCGTGGCTCGTGCTGCTGGTCAATCCGACGACCCGGAGTGGCGTGCTGCTGGCGCGCAAATACGAGTTTCCCCATGACGGGGTCGACGGCGTCATGAATGGCGCGGAGCTGGTCTGCGTGCGCGAACGGTTCGAGGAGGTCACGTTCTGGTCGAACGAACAACCCTCGATACCGTCGCTTCTGAATGGACCCGAGCGTCCGGACTGCGGATTCGCCCTGCGTGCGCGCGTCGGCTGCGCGGGTCTCGGCCACCAGCTTGCACTTGCCGAGTCGCAAGGCGAATCGGTCTTCGTGACAGCGCGCGGCACAAAGGTGCTGTGGGTCTACACGCTCAATTCGCACACGGGAAAGGGCCGGATGCTCCGCGTCCGCCCGGAGGGCACGGCGCTTCTCGACACCTGGCTCTTCAGTGCGGAGGGCATCCAGTGAGTCGCCGCGCCCGCGACCACAGCAGTGGATCGAAAGCCTGGTCATGATCTTCGCGGCATTGGGGTTTCATCCACGCGCGTGGTTCGCCGCGCCGCTGGTGCTGGCGCTGTTTGCGGTGCTGACGCTGACCACTTCCAATCAATGGCAGGTGCTTGCGCTGCCCCAGGTCTTCACCGATATAGAAACGGCGCTGCCGCCGGCCGGTCAGGTCGCCGAGGCGCGCGAGGCGTCTCTCCGGCGCGTCGATGCGGGCATGGTCGCGCGATCCGACCGTCGCTCCGCCGAGTGATTCCCCGGAAGGCCCGCAGATGATCGATCTTGGCGCTCGATACTGGTCCACCAGCGCAAAGAGAAGCTCACTGGTGTACAGGTTGACGTTGGCAGGTTGTACGGTTTTGGCAGTCGCCCTGAGCAGTTCCGCGGTGTACGTAGGTGTGGCGAAGCGGCCGGCTTCGCGCGAGAGAGGCGCTGCGACCGTTGTTTCTGCGGATTCCTCCGCGCGTCGTACCCACGCGCACGTGAAAACACGCTGCCCCCTGATCGGTGACGAGACCCCAGTCGGCATTCAGGGCCAGGGACGCACCGACTGCGATCTTGGTCAGCGCCGCTGACCGGCTCGGCCGGGCCCGGAATACGAGTCTGAGGGCAAGGGTCAGTTCCGGCGTGTTGCCGACGCCCATCCAGGAACCCGCCCAGGTCGGCTTTCTGAAGGCGCCGTCGCTCTTGCTCAAAAAGCGACCGGCCCCGACCAGTCTCGATCGGTAGTAGCCCGCAGACGCGCGACGGACCGTTGATGGCAGTGCGGCGAGAAGTGCCGGCACTGACGGTTCGAGATCAAGTTCATGGCGGCGTGCAGTGGCCGGCGGCCGACGACATTCGCTGCGGGCGCCGGACGGTCTCGCCGGCTCAGCGCATCACTGGACTGGAATCAGCTTGCAGCCCGTCTTGCCTTGCAGTTCGTCGAAGCTCACGCCCGGCGCCATCTCGACCACCTTCAGGCCTTCGGGCGTCACGTCCATCACGCCCAGGTCGGTGATGATGCGGTTGACCACGCCCACGCCGGTCAGCGGCAGGGTGCAGGCATCGAGGATCTTCAGGTCGGTGGTGCCGTCCTTCTTCTTCGCGACGTGTTCCATGAGGATGATCACGCGCTTGACGCCGGCCACCAGGTCCATCGCGCCGCCCATGCCCTTGACCATCTTGCCGGGGATCATCCAGTTGGCCAGGTCGCCCTTGGCGCTGACCTGCATCGCGCCCAGGATGCTGAGGTTGATCTTGCCGCCGCGGATCATCGCGAAGCTGTCATGGCTGCCGAAGATCGCGCTGCCGGGCAGCGTGGTCACGGTCTGCTTGCCGGCATTGATGAGGTCGGCGTCGACCTGGTCCTCGGTCGGGAACGGGCCGATGCCCAGCATGCCGTTCTCGCTCTGCAGCCAGACTTCCTTGTCGCCGACGAAGTTCGCGACCAGGGTCGGGATGCCGATGCCGAGGTTGACGTAGAAGCCGTCTTCGAGTTCCTGCGCCGCACGTGCGGCCATTTGGTCTTGGGTCCAGGGCATGTCAGTCTCCTTTGTTGCTGGTCACGGTGCGCTTCTCGATGCGCTTCTCGGGCGTGGCGTTGAGCACGATCCGGTGCACATAGATGCCTGGCAGGTGGATGTCGTCCGGTGCCAGCTCGCCCACTTCGACGATCTTCTCGACCTCGACGATGCAGACCTTGCCGGCCATTGCGGCAGCCGGATTGAAGTTGCGCGCCGTCAGGCGGAAGCGCAGGTTGCCGGACTTGTCAGCCACGTCCGCCTTGACCAGGGCCACGTCGGGCACCAGCGAGCGTTCCATGACGTAGGTCTCGCCGTCGAACTCGCGCAGCTCCTTGCCTTCTGCCACTTGCGTGCCGACACCGGTCTTGGTGAAGAAGGCCGGGATGCCGGCGCCGCCCGCGCGCAGCTTTTCAGCGAGCGTGCCCTGCGGCGTGAATTCCAGCTCCAGTTCGCCCGCGAGGTACTGGCGCTCGAACTCCTTGTTCTCGCCGACGTAGCTCGCGACCATCTTCTTGATCTGCCGTGTCTCCAGCAGCTTGCCGAGGCCGAAGCCGTCGATGCCCGCGTTGTTGGAGATGCAGGTCAGGTCCTTGACGCCCGAATCGTGCAGCGCATCGATCAGCGCTTCGGGAATGCCGCAGACGCCGAAGCCGCCGACAGCGAGGGATTGGCCGTCGGCCACGATGCCCTTGAGCGCCGCATCGGCGGAGGGATAGATCTTGTTTGCCATGTTGTCTTTGCAGTGGATGGTTGGCAGTCCGGCGCTTAGCGGCGAATCGCAGCGAGGGCCGTGCGGCAGAGATCGCGGTGCGCCGAGGCGAACAGGCCGCGCAATCCCACGACGTAGGCATCCCGGGTGCCCGGGATGTCCCGGTCCGGGAAACCTTCGGGCTCCCATTCGGGACCGTAGGGGGCGCTGGTGACGACGGGCTTGGGCTGGTTGTCGGGGAAGATGGAACCGTTGGGGAACTTCATGGTGGCGTGTCTCTGATTTGAAATGGATGAAGGGGCGCAGGCGGCAGGCGGGGGCGACTTCAGAAGGGCGTGTCGCCCACGATGGCGGCGCGGTCCATCTTTCGATGGCAGGGCGCGTAGTCCATC
>NZ_JAAVVD010000047.1:0-21340 GCF_018449755.1 Variovorax sp. dw_954
CGGAGGCCGATCAGCGATTCGGGTGCGCCAGGCAGTAGGTGAAGAACTTCCCAAGTTCCGTGGATTTGTTGCGGAAGGCGTCCGCACCAGCATCTTGACCTGTCGAGCGCATAGTTTGACAGTCGCCTACGCAGCGGTTGCTGCCTTTGAGGGTTGCTCGACCAACTCACGCTGTGACGACTCCAGTCGTCCCAGCGCGAAGAAGACCCCGGCATCAACGCCCGGTCTGAAGGTATTGCAGTCGTAGCTCGGCGGCATCTTGGCGGCTACCCTGCTATCGCAAGTTCGGACGACTGCTTCTATGAGGACTTGTTTGTCAAGTCTTTCAATCAACATCTGAATGGCGTTTCATGGTGACTACCTTCGTGTTGCTGAGCGGGTTCGGCCGTGGCGGCATTGGTGACACATCTTGATCCGAGGTTGGGGCGTGGCGAGCGTTCGAGCCAGTGCCCGAACGAACTTCTATCCGTGCAGGATGCGGACACCTTGCACCTCATGCTGCATGCGCGCGAAGCGCACTGGCAAACCCCGGTTACCGGCGCGCCCCTTCTTTCGTGACGGTCACTTCGATGCAGTGACCCGCAGTCGTTGCGGGCGCGTCGACCTTTGATCATGATGATGCGTTCCTCGGCCGCCATTCGTGAGAGCAGTCTGCTTGCGGGACTTCAGGCTGTGGCCGGCTTGAGCAAGGCCCCGGGCGGGATCTCGCCGTACTGAAGGTAGCGCCACAGTGCGATCGCCAGTCTTCTCGCCACGGCGACGATGCCCACGCGACGCATCCGCTTGCCGCCACCGGCGAAACGACGGTTGAACCACTGGGTCAAAGCGCTATCGGGTTGCAGGCGCAACCAGCTCCAGGCGAGTTCCACCAGCATGGTCCGTGCTCGCTTGTTGCCGGCCTTGCTGATGCCCTGCTCGATCTGGCTGTCGCCGCTGGCATATGGCGTGGGCGCCAACCCCAGGCAACCGGCCAGCTCGCGCCGGTTGGCAAAGCGCCGCCAGCCGAACACCTCCTTGACCAACACCCAAGCGCCCTTGGCTCCGATGGCGCGCAACCGGGCCAGTTGCGTCACCTGCGGGTGCTTGCCACCGGCCAGTCCCTCGCGCCGCTCGGCCTCCATCGCCTTCACCTGCTGTTTGACCAACGCAAGCCGAGCGCTCTCGCGCTCGATCTCGGCGCGCAACACAGGCGGTACCTGCTCGCAATTGCGTTCCCACCAGCGCGCCCAGTCGCGTCCGCCGATGATGACGTGCGGGCGAAGGTTGTGCAGCACCAGCAGCGAGCCGATGCGGTTCGTGTGTGAGGTGCGCTCCTTTGTCAGCCGGGCGAGTTCGCGGTGCGTGCGACGCGCATCTTCCTCCTCGGGCGTGGGCTCATGCACCACGGACCACACACGCTCGCAGCGGTGATGGGCGATGAAGCACCTGGGGCTTTCGGCACCGATTCGGTGACACCGACGCCGTGGGCCTTGCCGAGCCGGCACGCGCCGGGCCTGGGGACGCCTCGTGTACGCGGACCTGGACGTGGCAGAGCCCGGCGTCGCGGAGGCCCGGACCGCCATGCGGGTGAGCGGCCTGCAGGCCGGCACCGACCTGCTGGTGACGGACACCTGGCGCGCGGGCGTCTACGTCGGCTATCTGGACGGCAACGCCGATGTCAGCGGCAATGCGCATGGCATCTTCAACACGGCTGTCGGCAGCAATGACCTGAATTCGCGCTTCCTGGGCGCCTACGCGACCTGGATGGATGCCAGCGGCTGGTACTTCGACAGTGTGCGCTGCAAGGGGCCAGCCACCGCTACGACGTCCGACCGGCCGGGAATCCTACGGTCTCGGGCAAGGCCAGCGGCTTCACCGCCTCGGTGGAAGGCGGCAAGGCGTTTGCGCTGAACGAGCGCTGGAGCATCGAGCCGCAGGCGCAACTGGCCTGGCAGCACAACAGCATCGACGACCTGCTCCTCAGCGGCGCGCGCGTACAGCAGGACTCGGCCAGCGGCTGGATCGCCCGGCTGGGCTTGCGCATCAAGGGGGATCTGGCCACTGCCGCCGGGCGGCTGCAGCCTTATGGGTGCCTGAACTTCTACCGCGCGAACTTCGGCGGCGATGCAGCCCTATTCATCGGACCGGCGGCATCGACCGCCATCGCAAGCGAGGGCAGCTACAGCGCCAGCGAAATCGCGGCGGGCGCGACCCTGGCGCTGTCATCGACGACAAGCCTTTGCGGCGAAATCGGCCACCAGTGGAACATGGGCGGCGATGCCAGCGTGAAGTCCTCAGTGCAAGGCTCGCTCGGCATCAAGGTGCGTTGGTAGCAATGCAGTTGAAGCACGGCAAGTAGCAACGCCGTCGCCATCAGCCTTGTGGAGATCGAACTTCGACTCCATCGAACGGCGGCTCGCGGGTGTTGTGCAGACGCTAGCAAGCGGTGGACGACAGGCGGCTCATGGCCGGGGCCGGGGCTAGCTAATGGGTGGCTCTTCTCGTCCACGCGTAGCACCATGGCCTTGAGCGGCGGATACAGGTACAAGCCCACGATGTCACGAACCTTCTCCACGAACAGCGGATCGCTGGACAGTTTGAACGTCTCCTGGCGGTGCGGCTGCAAGCCGAAGGCGCGCCAGATGCGTGCAACGGCCGTTTGCACCAGAGCATTCCTTCCGCAAAGCGCTAGAGACGCAAGGCCGCGCTCCAGTGAGTATGACGCTGGATGGCTATGCTGCCTCGCACCGCGCGGTGCGAGAACTGCCAGCACAGAGCACGCTCTGGAAACACACACGGCTGCGATCATCCAAGTATCTGAACAACATGATCGAGCAAGACCATCGGGGCGTGAAGTCGCGCATCAACCCCATGCTCGGCTTCAAGGTCTTCGACCGGCGGCGGTGACGATCGCCGGCGTGGAGTTGCTGCATCGCTTCGCAAGGGACAGTTCAATCTTTGCCGGTTGGGCCTTCAAGGCCAATTCGCGGCCGCGATCTGGAACGCGGGGCTTTCGGCCTGACCCGGCGCGAACGCACTCGCGCGGCTATTCGGCCACGTCGAAAATTCGCACCAGAGCCGAGCAGCGCACCAGTCTCCGTTGGGAACGCTGGACGAATCGACGAATCCGGGCCGACCTCGAAGGCAAACTTCCGAGGAAGTGCGGCAAGCAGCAGGTGCAAAATAGCCTTTCGTCGCCGTGGCCGGGCGAATGCTTCTTCGTGGCAGTGCACCGGCGGTGCACTGCCGTCGACAAGCGGGAGCGTTTTCAGTTGCCTGGTGCCGGCCGCTACAGGCTAGTTGTTCCGGGGCGCGGGAAGATGCCTGGCGATCGGGTTCGTACCGTCACGCCACGTCAGCCACCACGTGTCGAATCTTCTGCAGCATCCACGCGAGCGCCTGGTCGGCCTCGAAGCGCTTGTGCCACGAAAGGTAGAGCGGCGAAGGCGCAAAGGGCAACGGCGGTTCGTGCACGCTGAGGCCGAACAGATCCGCGAAGGTGGCGCCCATACCGCTGGGCAGGTTGCAGATGTAGCCAGTTCGTGCCGCAATGACCGGCATCGATATGAAGTGCTGCGCGATGGCCCCGATAGGACGCTTCAACCCGCGTTCGGCGAGTGTCTGGTCGACGATCGTGCCGCGCCGCTCCGGTGTACGTATGACGATGTGCGGCCGCTTCAGGTAAAGCTCGAGGGGGAAACGCCGCTTGACCAGTTTTTCGCGTTTCCAGATGAGGGTGACCAGGCCGATCTCGGCCGCAACTTCGCTGCGCACGCCCGACCCCTTCACGGCTTGGCCGTCGATGACGGCATCCACCTGGCCCGATTCGAGCAGTTGTCGACCGAGGTCGCCCTCCGGCACCGCGACCAGCTTGATGAGAATGCCCGGTGCCTCGCGGGCAACCTCCTCGATGAGTTGGGGCGCCATGGAGAACTCCACCATGTCGCCTGCACCGATCCTGAATTCGCGTTGTGCGAGCGATGGCACAAAGGCCTCGCCCGCCTGCAATGCGAGTCCGATCTGTGCGAGCGCTTCGCGCACTGGAGCGACCAGCGACTCGCCACGCGCCGTCGGCACCAAGCCTTCCTTGCTCGACACGAAAAGTTCGTCGCCCAGCGCGTCGCGCAATCGACGCAAGGCATGGCTGACGGCGGGTTGGCTCAAGGCCAGCTTGTCACTCGCTCGAGTGACGCTGCGCGTCTCCCATAGCTTCAGAAAGACCGCAAGCAGGTTCAGGTCGAAGTTGTCGACATTCAGTTTGTGCATGCGTGCTATCCAAAGAGTTCATTGTACTTATGGCTTGATAGGCGATGCAATAGAGGCCTCAACAGACATTCACCACGGAGACACGCACATGAGCAACACGACACCCCTTTCGATGGGCTGGTTCTGCCCCACCCTCGGAGACACGAGTGCATTCGGCGATCCGTCGCAGAGCATTCCTCAATCGCTCGAACACTTCGAACGCGTCTCGCTGGCGGCGGAAGCTGCCGGCTTCGACTACATGCTGGTGCCGGTTTCGCCCGTTTGCTGGGACGCCTGGGTCTCGGCCTCCTTCATGCTGGCCCGCACGAAGAAGCTCAAGGCACTGGTCGCCATCAAGCCGGGCTTCTTCCATCCAGTGGCGCAGGCCAAGATGGTCTCGACGATGGACCAGTTGTCCAATGGCCGCGTCTACCTGAACCTCATTGCCGGCATCAGCGAGAAGGACGCCGCGGCAGAAGGCCAGTACGTTTCCAAGGAAGAGCGCTACGCACAACTCGAGGAAGAGGTCCGCCTCATGAAGCGACTCTGGGCCGAGGAGGGTGTCCAGTTCAAGGGCGACTACTATCACGTCGACGGCCCGAAGATCCTACCGAAGCTCGTGCAGAACCCGCACCCGCCTTTCTTCCTGGGCGGCGGCTCCGAACAGGCGGCCGAGATCTCGGCGCAGCACTCGGCCGTGCATCTCTTCTGGGGCGACTACCCGGAGAAGATCCGCGAGGAAATCAATCGGATGCGTCAGCGCGCGACCAAGTACGGACGCGAGAGCGAAATCAAGTTCGCGATGCGCCTGCAGATCATCTGCCGTGAGACCGAGGCCGAGGCATGGGAAGCCGCGGACCGCCTGATCGAAGGCGCCAACGAAACCGCCAGCGCCAAGGCCATGGTGAAAGCACTCGAAGGCTCCACTTCTTCCGCGGCCAATGCACGCCAGAAGGAACTGTCGAAGACGGTCGGCCGCAAGATGACGCCGCACCTCTGGACCGGCATCACCGAAGTGCGTCCCGGCGCCGGGGTGGCCGTGGTCGGCAACCCGCAGCAGGTGGCCGCGCAACTGCAGGAATTCGTGGACGCCGGCTGCTCGGGCTTCTGCCTGTCGGGCTATCCGCACCACGAAGAGGCCGAGCGCTTCGGCCGCCTGGTCATGCCCCTGCTCATGAACTAACGCGACCGACCCGCCCCCCCACAACGGAGACAAAACATGACTGCAACGATCGACAAGGGCCAGTTCCGCAAGGCGCTCGGCTCATTCACCACCGGCGTCACCATCGTGACCACGCGCGGTGCGGACGGCAAGGACTACGGGCTGACCGCCAACAGCTTCAACTCGGTGTCCATGGACCCGCCAATGGTGCTGTGGAGCCTCGGAAAGAACTCCTCGAGCATCGCGGCGTTCAAGGACACGGACTACTTTGCGGTGCACATCCTCGCGGCCGACCAGGAGGTCGTGTCCAACCGCTTTGCCAAGAGCGGCACCGACAAGTTCGCCGGCGCGCAAGTGGCGCGCGGGCACGGCGAGGTGCCGTTGCTCGACGGCTGCTCGGCGCGCTTCGAGTGCCGCGTCGCCTACCAGTACGACGGCGGCGATCACATCATCTTCGTGGGCGAGGTGCTCAACTTCGACCACTTCGCCCGACCACCCCTGATTTTCCATGGAGGGAACTACGGTTTGCTACTCAAAAAAGCCGATGAAGCAGACGTCAGCGCCACCTTCGGCGGCGACTGGCTCGGAAACCTGCTGGGACGCGCGTACTACCAGCTCCTGATGCCGATCAAGGCCGACCTGAAGGACAAGGGTCTGCGCGACGTCGACTACAACGTTCTGTCCGTGCTGAGCATGGGCGACAGCCGCACGTTCGACGAACTCTCCCAGCTTGTCGCGATCTCGGGTTACGAAGTCAAAGCCTCGGACATCCAGGCGCTGGTCGAACAAGGATTGATCAAGGTCGAGGGCGAGGGGCCGAGCGGCCTGGTCCGCTTCACCGGCGAAGGCCGCGCCTACGCCATCGAACTGCTCGCCGCGGGCAAGTCGGCTGAGGCCAATGCGGAGCGCGAGCTCGACTACCGCGAGGCGCAGGTACTCAAGTTGTTGCTCAAGCGTGTCATTCAATCCACCTCGAGTGGCCTGCCCAGCCATTGGCGCAAGGAGCACTTCTGGCGCGAGAACAACCTGTGGCGTGATGAAGTCGCGGCCAATCAAGCCTGAGTTCTGCAACGCAATGCATACAACAACGAGAGAGACAAGCATGGACATAGCAACATCAACAGAGCAAGGCGAAGGCCGCCCGGCAGTCAGCCCGGGCCGAGCGTGGTATGCCGTCGGCGTGCTCCTGGCCGCCTACATCTTCTCGATCATGGATCGCCAGATTCTGACCTTGCTGGTCGGACCCATCCAGAAGTCGCTTCACGTGAACGACACGCTGATCGGCTTGCTGCACGGCTTCACTTTCGCGGCGTTCTACGGCGTGATGGGCCTGCCGATCGCGCGGCTCATTGACCGTGGCAACCGCCGCGTAATCATTGCTGTTGGCATCGCCGTATGGAGCTTGGCCACTGCGGCGGGTGGACTTGCCACGGAGTACTGGCACTTGCTGGCCGCGCGCGTTGCCGTGGCGGTTGGCGAGGCGGTACTGGTACCAGGTACCGTCTCGTTGTTGGCCGACCTGTTTGCGCCGGAGCGTCGCGGTCGCGCGATGGGCGTATTCGGCGCGGCAGGGGCTGTTGGTTCCGGGGTGGGCCTGATCGCGGGCGGATTGATCCTCGGCGCCTACACCGCGTCGCGCCCCGTCCTGCCCTTCCTCGGCGAGATCGAGCCGTGGCAGGCGACTTTCATCGCCGTCGGACTTCCGGGTGTCGTCATCGCGTTCTTCATGCTGCTCGTACCCGAGCCTCGCATCGCGAGGAAGGGCATTTCAGGCGCTTCGAGCGTGGCAGAGGAAGCGGTCAGTGTGCCGATTGTTCAGGTCAAGGACTATATCGTGCAGAACGGCAAGACGATCACTTCGTTCCTGGTGGGCGCGGGCTTCTTCTACATGTGCGTGTATGGCTACGCAGGCTGGGCTCCGACGTATTTCGTGCGTCACTTCGGCTGGAAGTACCAGGAGATCGGCAAGGTGTTCGGTTTGCTGCTTGCCATCGCGGGACCGCTCGGCACTCTTTTCGCATCCTGGCTCGGTGACCACTGGCGCAAGCGCGGCATCGTCAACGCCTATATGCGCATCGCGCTGGTGGCGGTCGCAGGCCTCACGGTCTCGACCAGCGCCATGGTGCTGGTGCCCACCGCGAACATGGCGGCGGTCTGCCTCGGCCTGTCGGCGTTCTTCTCGTTCTTCCTGTTTGGCGTAGGGCCTGCGGTCATTGCGCAGATTTCTCCGGCCCCGATGCGTGGCCAGCTTGCGGCGCTCTACACTGGTGGCTTGAACCTCCTGGGCGCAGGCATGGGTCCGGTCGCGATCGGCTTGCTGACGGACTACGTGTTGCGTGATCCGAAGGCGATCAGTACCTCGATGCTCATCGTGTTCCTGGTGGCTGGTGCCCTGGCAACGCTGCTCTTCCGCAGTGGCCTGAAGTCCTACGCCGAGACGCTCAAGCGCGCTGCCGAGTGGCAACTCAAGCCGGAAGCGGCGCAGGGCTTCACGTCAGCGCCTGCGACCGGTGTCGCCGGGCTGAAGCCCCGCTGACCAACGCCGGGGCGGTGCATTCGCTCCGGTCACATCCCCAATGAACGTTCCTCGCAGCAAACCCATGCCGCAGGAACATCGCACGCAAATAAAGGAATAAATCATGTTTGGTTTGATGATGGATCGCCCGCTGCTGCTGTCGAGCCTGCTCGAGCATGCCGAGCAGCAGTATTCGGATGTCGAAATCGTTTCGCGCGAAACGCACGGCGACCTTTTCCGCTACACCTATCGCGATCTCGCGCGGCGCGCACGCCAACTCGCCAACGCGCTCGCCGCCCTCGGCATGGCCAGCGGATCGCGTGTGGCCACGCTGGCATGGAACAACCACCGCCACCTGGAGGCCTACTTTGCGGTCTCGGGCAGCGGTGCCGTGCTGCACACCTGCAACCCGCGCCTGCATGCCGAGCAGCTTGCCTACATCCTGAACCACGCCGAAGACGACATCGTGCTGTTCGACAGCACTTTCCTGCCGCTGGTCGAGGCCGTGGCGCCGATGTGCCCGGGCATCCGCGCCTTTGTGCTGATGACCGACGAAGCGCACATGCCCGCGCAGTCGAAGCTTCAGGGTCTGCTGTGCTATGAGACCCTGCTCGCCACGCAGGGCGACGCCTTCACCTGGCCCGAGTTCGACGAGCGCACCGCGAGCTCGCTGTGCTTCACCTCCGGCACCACCGGCAACCCCAAGGGGGTGCTGTATTCGCACCGCTCGACGATGCTGCACAGCTTCGCGCTGACCATGCCCGACACGCTGTCGCTGTCGGTGCGCGATTGCGTACTGCCCGTCGTGCCCATGTTCCATGTGAACGCCTGGGGCATCCCGTACGCGGCGCCGATGAACGGCTGCAAGCTGGTGCTGCCCGGCCCGCGCCTCGACGGCGCTAGCCTGTTCGAACTGATGGAAGCCGAAGGCGTGACTTGCAGCGCAGGCGTGCCGACGATCTGGCTCGGACTGGCGCAGTTCATGGAAAGCCAGGGCCTCAAGCCCTCGACCATGCGCCGCTCCGTGGTGGGCGGCTCGGCGATGCCGCAATCACTAATCCGCGACTTCGCGGAGAAGTTCGACGTCGAAGTGCGCCACTGCTGGGGCATGACCGAGACCAGTCCGCTGGGCACGCAGGGCGTGCCGCTTGCCAAGCACGCCGCGCTCGATGCCGAGCAGCAATATGCGCTGCGCAGCAAACAGGGCCGCGCCGTCTTCGGCGTGCAGCTCAAGGTGGTGGACATCGATGGCAATGCACTGCCGCGCGATGGCAAGTCCGCGGGAGAGTTGATGGTGCGCGGGCCCTGGATCGTCTCCGAGTATTTCAAGGGAGAGAAGCCCGCGCTGCGCGACGGCTGGTTCCCGACCGGGGACATCGCCACCATCGACGCCGACGGCACCATGCAGATCACCGACCGCGTCAAGGACGTGATCAAGTCCGGCGGCGAATGGATCAGTTCGATCGACCTGGAGAACGCAGCCATCGCCCATCCCGCGCTCGCGATGGCCGCGGTCATCGGGGTCAAGCATCCGAAGTGGGACGAACGCCCGGTGCTGTGCGCGGTGAAGAAGCCGGGCCACGAGATCGACGAGGCCGCGCTGCTCGAGTTCCTCGGCGGCAAGGTTGCCAAGTGGTGGCTGCCTGACCAAGTGATCTTCGTCGACAGCCTACCGATGGGTGCCACCGGCAAGATCCAGAAGATGGACCTGCGCCAGAAGTACGCCGACATCCTTTGCGGCGATGCGGTGACCTCGAATGTGAGCACGAGTCCATGACCACAACCTATCGACCGTTGGCAGCTTCATGCGATTGCGGCAGCAATCGCATGGTAGTGACCGCCGCGCCCGTCGCGCGTTTCATCTGCCATTGCGAGATCTGCCAAGCCTACACCGGCAAGCCGTTCTCGGATGTCACGGTGCTGCGCGCCCGCGATGTCGACATGTCCGCTGCGCGCTCGGTTGTCTACAGGAAGTACCGCTTGCCGCCGAACATCGAGCGAGGCAGTTGTCATGTCTGCGGCAAACCGGTCATCGAGTTCGGCCTGGCCGGCCCCGCCAAGCTGGCGTTCTTGCCCACCGGCAACTACGCGGACACCTCGACGCTGCCGCCTGCGTCGCTGCACATGTTCTATCACCGCCGGGTGAGCGACATACATGACGACTTACCCAAGCACAGCGGTTACTTCGCCAGTCAACTGGCCGTGGTGGGGCTGCTGTTCGGGGGGTTGACTGCCAAAGCCAAGCCATCGGAGCACTGAGCCGCGGTCGCCGGCGCGCGGCGGCCATCAGCGGTGCTGGGTCTGGCCCCCGACGCAGGTTCCCGCGGTCTTGGCGCAGCGGAGCGTAAGTTCTAAGCATTCAGTTTGTGCATTCAGCACATCGGAAACTTTCATTTTACTTATGAGACTGCCCGCGGTGCAATAGAGGCCTGAGAGACGCGATCCCAACAACACGCAGACAAGGACACATCATGAACAACGCACCATTCCAATCGGCCGGCAGCCTGGCCGCCAATGAACGCGTCGCGCGCATCTTCGCCGCGCAGCAGGCCGCCTTCGCCGCAGCACCCAGCGCGAGCGCGCCTGAGCGCCTGAGCCGGCTCAGGGCGCTGAAGCGTCAGTTATCGCGCTACCAGGACGTTCTGGCCGACGCCATGAGCCGCGACTTCGGCCACCGCGCGCACGCAGAATCGAAGATGCTGGACGTGCTGGGTTCAATGATGGAACTCAACCACGCGATCTCGCATGTCAAGCGCTGGATGAAGCCGAGCCGCCGCGCGACCGAGCTGCTGTTCCTGAGCAACAGCGTCAAGGTGATGTACCAGCCCAAGGGAGTCGTCGGCGTCATCACGCCGTGGAACTTCCCGATCTACCTGGCACTGGGCCCGGCCATCGCCGCGCTTGCCGCCGGCAACCGCGTGATGATCAAGATGCCCGAGGCCACGCCGGCGACCAACGCGGTCTTCAAGGCGATGCTGGGCGAGGTCTTCGCGGAAGACCTGGTGGCGGTGGTGGGGGAAGAATTGATCGACCCCAACGTCTTCACCTCGCAGCCGTTCAACCACATCGTGTTCACGGGCTCGCCAGCCGTCGGCAAGATCGTGATGCGCACGGCGGCTGCCAACCTGACGCCGGTGACGCTCGAACTCGGCGGCAAGTCGCCGGCCCTGGTCACGCGCAACTATCCCGTGGCCGATGCGGCCAGGCGCATCACGCACGGCAAGGCGACCAACGCCGGCCAGATCTGCGTCGCCCCGGACTACGCGCTGGTGCCGCGCGAACGCGTTGATGAATTCGTCGAGAGTGTGAGCCGCACCTACAAGGGCTTCTTCAAGGGCAGGACGGCCGGCAACCCCGACTTCACCGGCATCGTCGACGAGCGCCAGTTCCGGCGCATCCGGCGCATCCTGGAGGACGCGCAGGCCAAGGGCGCGCACATCGCGTCCTGTGGTCCTGCCCCCGTGGGCAACAGCCGCGCGCTGCCGCTGCAGATCATCACCAACGTCACGCCCGACATGCTCGTGATGAAGGAGGAACTCTTCGGCCCGCTGTTGCCGGTCGTTCCGTACGACACGATGGAAGAGGCCATCGCCTTCATCAACGAACGCGAGCGTCCGCTGGCGCTCTATTGCTTCAGCCACGACAGCGCCGAGCGCGACAACCTGCTGCGCCGCACCCACTCGGGCGGCGTTGCGATCAACGACTGGGGCTGGCATGTGGTGAACCACGATGCGCCCTTCGGGGGCATCGGCAACTCGGGCATGGGCAACTACCACGGGGAAGAGGGCTTTCGCGAGCTGTCGCATGCCAAGACGGTGTTCAAGCGCCATCGCTTCTTCCCGACTGACATGTTCTATCCGCCGTACGGCACCTTCGTCCAGCGCATGGCGCTGAAGTTCTTCCTCGGAAATCCGGATGCCACCCTCGGCACCTCGCAGGGCCACGGGCCTCGCTGAAAGACGCGTGCTTTCATGAAGACCGCCATCGTCATCGGCAATCCCAGATTGCATTCGCGCACCGCGCAGGCCGCGACCATGCTCGCCACCGCACTGACTGGCGCCCCACCTGGCACGACCATCGAACTGGCCGAACTGGGGCCGGCGCTGCTCGGCTGGAATGATCCGGCCGTCGAAGCCGCCGTAAGCACCGTAGCCGCCTCGCGCCTCGTGATCGTGGCGAGTCCCACCTTCAAGGCAAGCTACAGCGGCTTGCTCAAGCTGTTCCTTGACCAGTTCGCCGGCGGCACTGGCTTGCAGGGCGTAGTCGCCATTCCGCTGATGCTCGGCGCCACGGCCATGCACGGCATGGCGGCGGAGTGCCTGCTCAAGCCGGTGCTCGTCCATCTCGGCGCCGTGTGCCCCGCGCCCGGGCTCTTCCTGCTGGAGAAGGCCTTCGAAGACGGCTTGGCCATCCAGTCCTACGCCAATCGCTGGGGCCCTGCGGCGCGCATCTGCGCAGGCCTCCATGCATCAGGCGCCACCACCGAATCGAACCTGACATGCTGACACTGACCCAACTGCGACCTTCCAGATAGCAGGTCATCCTGCCCGGCGCGCTCACCGCGATCACCATCGCCCTCGCAGCGACATTCATCTCGGAGCACTACGGCGGCCCGCAGCTGCTCTATGCGCTGTTCTTCGGCATGGCGTTCAACTTCCTGGCCGACGATCCGCGCATCCAGTCCGGGATCGAGTTCGTCGCGCGCCGCTTGTTGCGCTTCGGCGCGGCGCTGCTCGGTGCGCGCATCACGATGGGGCAGGTGACGGCGCTTGGCATGGGCCCCGTCGTGCTGGTCGTGGTCGGGACGGTGGCGACGATCGCCTTCGGTGCCTTCCTCGGCAAGCGCCTGGAGCGCTCGACGACCGAGGGTCTGCTGACAGGCGGCGCAGTGGGCATCTGTGGCGCGTCTGCGGCACTGGCGCTCTCGGCAGTGCTGCCGAAGAACGCGGAGAACCAGCGCTTCACCCTGCTGACCGTGGTCGGCGTCACGTCGCTCTCCACGCTCGCGATGATTCTCTATCCCGCCATCGCCCGGCTCCTGCACCTGGATCCGACGGCGGCAGGCGTCTTCTTCAGCGGCACCATCCACGACGTCGCGCAAGTGGTCGGCGCGGGCACGATGATCTCGCCCGAAGCCGCGGACACGGCCACGGTCGTGAAGCTCCTGCGCGTGGCCTTGCTCGTGCCTGCGGTGCTCGTCTTCTCGCTGATGTATCGCGGCGACAAGACGGCGCAGGCCACCACCGTGCGGCCAGCACTGCTGCCGGGCTTCCTTGTCGCGTTCATGGTCTGGTGGGCGTGAACAGCGCGGGGCTCATCTCGCACGATCTGGGCGGCGCATTGAACCAGGTCTCACGCTGGTGCCTTGTCGCCGCGATTGCAGGGCTAGGCGTCAAGACCTCGTTCCAGCAACTGGCGGCACTAGGCTGGCGGCCGGTGGCGCTGATGGTCCGGCGCAGAGAACGCACACGTTGATCAGGCGCGTCGAACCTCCGTCAACTGATTGCAGCGGCGCGCGCCTGACGGTCCGCTAAGCGAATCGCCCGACGCGGGCCAATCACCGCCGCCGGGCGGGCCATACCAAAAAATACCCGCCGAAGCGGGTAAAAGAGTCCAGCGCAAGATTAAAAGCCGGGCTCTGAGGAATAGAGGTGCCGTGAAAGCCTGCCATGTGCGCTCGTTGGCTTCGGCCGAAGGCAGTTTTGGGGCTGCCTGCGAAATGACGTTACTTCGGCGTGCCGCCCTGAGTTGAACGGCGCTTCTTGGTGCCATCCTTGTTGGTGCGGCGCGTGTCCCGGGTTTCGGCACGCGCTTCGCCGCTGGTTGCGGCCTTATCTGTGCCGATTGCGCCGCCTTCAGGGGTTTTGGCAATGTCCCCGGCCGGAGCCTTCACCTGACCTTGGGCCTTCGAATTTTTCTTGGCCTCAGCGCGTTGCTGCGACTTGCTGTTGGTGGCGTTGCCTTGCTCATCCGAGGTGCCGGAAGGGTTCTGGGCATACGCACCTGCTGCGAAAAGGCCGGCGATCATGACGGCGAGAAACTTGCTCATGAAAAATGTCCTTCGGAAGTTGGTGTAAAGAACCTCTTTATCAATACAGAGGTACGCCGACAACGAGCAATCTCTATTGGCCGTTGACAGTTTCAATACGGCAACTTTGAAATAACTCAGCCAGCATCCTGCCTCCTTTTTACCTCTACCTTCTGGGGTTTGCAACGCACGGTCGTTTGGCGATGAAGGACGAGAGTGGCTCGATACGAAAAATCACTTACTCAGCAGTCGATAATTTAGGCTACAAAACTCGCCGCGGCAATCGAATTGATGATCCAATAGCGCATGAAGCGAGATGGCCGCACGCTGGATCACAAAACGCTTGAAGAGATTCGCCTGATGGCAGTCGAGCGAGTTCGCGATGGCGAGAAGCCTTCTGCGGTGATCGCTGCCTATGGCTTCAGTCGCACCACGATCTACAAATGGCTGAGGGCTTCTTCGGGGCGAGGCAATGGCCTCAAGGCGTTGCGCAGCACGCGCGGCACTGGCCGGCCGCGTACGCTGAGTCCCGCGCAGGAGCGCCAAGTGTTTCGTTGGATCAATGGACGCGACCCGCGACAGTACGGCTTGGACTTCGGGCTGTGGACACGCGCCATTGTCGTGACGCTGATCGAACAGAAGTTCGGCGCGAAGATGGGAGTAACGGCAGTCGGTGCGTTGCTGGCCAAGCTCGGACTGACCCCGCAAAAGCCACTGCAGCGCGCCTACCAGCGCAACCCGCAAGCCATCGAGCGCTGGCAGCGTGAAACCTACCCCGGCATCGCTGCGGCTGCGAGGCAAAGCGGGGGCGAAGTCTATTTCTGGGACGAGTCGGGTTTTCGGGCTGACACCGTGCACGGCAAGACCTGGGCGCCCAAGGGCAAGACCCCGGTCATTGAGCGTCCCGGCCAGCGCCAGTCGATCTCGGCGGCCTCGGCTATCAACGCCAGGGGAGGGTTCTGGTTCGCGACCTACCAAGGCGCGCTGAATGCCGAGCTATTCATCGAATTGCTCAAGATGATGATGAAGGGTCGCAGCGAGCCCGTGCACCTGGTGGTAGACGGATTGCCAGTTCACAAGAAAGCCAACGTGCGCGAGTACATCGAGTCCACCGAGGGCCAGCGGAGCATGCACATCCTGCCGGGCTACGCACCGGACCTGAATCCGGACGAGCTGGTGTGGAGTCACGTCAAGCGTACCGGCGTGGCTCGCAACCCCTTGCGAGCTGGGGAAAAACTCGAAATTCGCGTCGACCAGCAGTTGCGCGAGATGCAGAAGAACCGCCGGCTTGTTCGATCATTCTTCGAAACGCCTTCTGTCGCCTATATTTCTGACTGCTGAGTAAGGCCCGAGCGGTAGTAAGGTTGCTACCGCCGGAGAGTTTCGCGCTGGAGGTTGTGGCGCGCGAGGTGGGCGTTGGTGTGGGGACGCTGAAGCGCTGGCGTGAGGATGTGCAGTCCATGCCCGCCCGAGGGCGGGCATGGACTGCGGGCGCCCGGCTCGAGGCGGTGATCACGGCGGCGGCAATGCCTGAGGCCGCCAGGAACGCCTGGTGCCGGCGAGCATGGCGTGTACCCAGGTGATCTTGACAAGTCCTTGTCGAATGCACCAAGGTCAACGCATATTCACACACGCGATCGCAGGCGGCCAGCTTCAAGTGCTGGGTCGGGTGATGACTCATGTCATTGCTTGTATTGACTCGTGTGGATGTCCGATGAGCGCTCGCCAAAACTCCCGCCCAGCGCCAGATAGAGGTTGACACGCTGCACCAGTCGTTCGCTTCGCACGCGCAGCAGCGTCGATTGCGCGCCGTACAGCCGCAGGTTCTGTTGCAGTGTCGTGCGCAGGTCGATCGAGCCGACCCTAAAGCGCGTGTTCGCGAGGTCCAGCCCGCGCTGGTTGTCGACCACCACCTGGTTCAGGATGGCCTCGCGCTTGTCCAGCACGAAGACGGCCGATAGCGCGTTCTCGACCTCGCTGAAGGCACGCGCACCGGTGCGGCCGTACTCGGCCAGCGCCTGCCTCTGCTCTGCCGTGCGCAGCTCGACTTGCCCCTGCAACTGTCCGCCGAGGAAGAGGGGTGCGAGCAGGGATGCGCCACTGCTCCACGTCGGGTTGTCGCGGTCCTTGAGCACGAAGAGTTCGCTCGTAATGCTGGTGACCGTGGCCGTGAGCGAAATGGTCGGCAGGCGCGCGGCCTTGGCCTGTTCGGTGCGGTACATCGCGGCCGCCACCCGCCGCTCGGCTGCCACTACGTCTGGGCGCCGCTCGAGCAGGTTGGAAGGCATGCCGACCGGAATCGGCGCCGACGTGGCGCCCAAGCTGTCGGGCACGGCAAGCGTCGCGCCGGGGTAGCGGCCCGCCAGGATCTCCAGCGAGCGCAGAGCCTGCTGATAGGACTGGTCGAGGCTCTGTACCGTGTCGCGCAGGTTGTTGAGGCTGGCTTGCGCTTGGCTTACGTCGTACTCGTCGCCGACGCCCACGCGAAGGCGCTCGAGCGTGAGGCTTTCAAGCTGGGTCGAGGCCTTAACCGTGTCTTCGGCAAGCTGCTTCTGCATGCGCGCCTCGGTCGCCAGGAACCAGCCCTTGGCCACTTGCGCCGCGATGGACTGGCGCGCGTATTGCGCATCGAGCGCGGCCGACCCGTACTGCTGCTGGGCCGCGGCGGCCCCCGCACGCACACGGCCCCACAGGTCGAGTTCCCAGTTGACGAAGATGCCCACGCCTTGCAGGCCCGTGGCGTCGCCGCCCATCTTGCCGCCGCCGCGCCCCAGCAGGCTCACTTGCGGATACAGCGTGCCGGCCGCGACGCGTTGCAGTGCAGCCGCTTGCTCGACGCGCGATGCGGCGACCTGCAAGTCGTAGTTGTAGGCCAGCGCTTCCTGGGCCAGCGCATCGAGTTGCGAGTCGTGGAAGGTAGCGAGCCACCGGTCAGCAACCTCGCCGCTCGCCTCGCTGGGTGCCACCCATGCGGGCGGCACCTGGCGATTGGGCGCGGAAGTCGCGGCCAGCTCGTCGCGACCGGGCGGCGACTTGAGTGCGCAACCTGCGAGCATCGCCGCCGTGGCCGCGATCAGGGCCAAGGGAAGAAGGGGGCGGTGTGCGCGCATGCTCAGTGCAGTTGCAGGATCAGGTAGTTGAGGTAGGAACCCACCCGCATGACCACCTTTCGAAGGATCTGGATGTGGTGGCCGTGCTGGGTGTAGATGGCCGCGTGGCCCGCAGCGCCGGCCGCCAGAAACACGTCGCGGTCTTTGTCGGCAATGTCGAACTTGACCGCGTAGCGGCCCGCCGGCTGCGGCGCATAGCCTGACATGGGGACCTGCCCGCCGGCCTGCAGTTGGCCCTGGCCTTGCGCCCAGATGATCGAATCGACGCGGGCCTTGATGACCGTGCCTGGCAAGGTGTCGAGCGAGATCTCGGCCTCGTCGCCGTCGCGCACGGCATGCAGCTGGTTCTGGTTGAACAGGGCCACGACCTGGCCTTGTGCCTCCACCAGCGTCATCACCGGATTGACCGGCAAGCCCGCCACGAAGGCGCCGGCACGCAACTGAAGGTTGACGACGTAGCACTCGCAAGGCGACACGGTGGTGGTCTGATCCAGCAGCCACTTGGCGTTGTCGAGCTGCGCACGGATCTGCGCCACCTGCGCGTACTCGCCGTTGACCTGCGCGCCCAGGCGTTGCACCACCTGCTGCTCGCCAGCCAACGCCTGGGCTTCGGCGCCGCGGGCTTGCGCCTGCAGGCTGTGGGCGGCGTCGAGCTGGCCTTCCTGCGCACGCAGGTCGGTCTCGGCCTTTTCGAGGTCGAACTTGCTGCCGGCGCCGGTGCGCACGAGTTCGCGGTACTGCGCCGCGCGCTTGCGTGCGAGTTCGAGCGTAGCGGTCACCTCACGCAATCGGCTGGCGGCCTGCTGCATGGCGCCGCGCGCCTCCGCGACCTTGCCTTGGGTGCCCTTGAGCGACGCTTCCACCTCGCGCTGGCCGGCCTGCGCGTTGGCCAGTTGTGCGGTGAGGGTGTTCACATCGAGCTGGTAGGGCGTGCGGTCGATGCGAAACAGCACGTCGCCCTTGTGCACCAGGCGGTTGCCTTCTTCCACTGGCACTTCGATCACGCGGCCGCGCACCTGCGAGACGATCGGGATGGTGTACTTGTAGACGCGTGCATCGGGCGATGACGGCGCAATCACGTTGAGCGTCAGGATGAGCACGGTCAGCGCCACGATAGGGATGATCACTACCGTGATCTGCGTCACGGCGTTCCATGGCAGCCACTTGAGCTTGATGAAGATGAGCCAGACGAAGAAAGAATAGATGCCAAGCAGCAGCAGTTCCATTACGCGCCGCCTTTCTGCGCGGTGGCCGCAGCTTGCGCCCGCAGGCGCGCCGCCTCTTCGTAGTGCAGGCGCGTGAGCTCGTCCTTGAGGGCCCTCAGGCGCGGGGGCAAGGCGCCCCTGGCTTCCATCGCCTCGAGGTCCTCGCGCAGGTGGACGAGGTCTTCGCGCGCAAGGCCACCGGCGCGATGCTTCTCGGCCATCTCGTCGTAGTAGTCCTCGTGCTTGTCGGTGCCGTAGGCGGCGCGGTAGCCAATGGGCTTGGTGAAGGCCCAGAGCCACGCCAGCGGCCAGAGCAGCCCGCCGAACAGCAGCGAGAGCAGGCAAAGCGTGGTGATGGCATCGCGCTGGGGATGGTGCCGGTGGTGCGCGATCTTTTCAGGCAGCACGTGGACCAGCCAGAAGATAATGACGCCCACGATCGGCACGAAGCACAGGACGAAGATGGTGAGCCAGTCGGCCATCGTGTCCTGGAAGCTCGTGTCGCGTTCGGCTGCGGTGGCCGACAGGCATGAGCCAACCAGCAGGAGCGCAACTGTGAAGCGCCCGAGCCCACTTCCCAAGGGGGCCGTGTGCCGCATCCTTGCAAGAGTCCGGCAATGCCTGCAACGCATTCGTTTCATGCTCGCAGCCCAGTCCATCGCGCGCTCACTTCCGAGCTGCCGCGCCGCTCCTCAAGGAATAGGCCCGGCGGACCGTCCAACCCTGCTGACGCGACAAGCGAGACGCCGATAGTTCGAGAGATAGATCCGCCACGAATGTCGAGTCCCATGTGAACCTCCAGTCATCGCCGGCGTTGCAGTCCACCTGACGCGTTTGGCGAGAATGCTCTTGCGAAAGCAAAAGCGCTACGTAAAAACGGCAAGCTCGAACAACGTGGCGAACGCTTCGGATTCGGGGCGTCAACCCAGTCTTGTATTGACCTTGGCGCAGAAGCCAGTCCCGCGCGTCCCTTGTGACCTATTGCTACAAGCACGCAGGTGACAGACTCTCTACTCTACGGTAGAACCGCAGCGCGCAACCGCAATGTCCGACCACTTGGAAGCGATCGCTGATGCATGCAGTCTTTCTTGTTGACACAGGCCTGCCGTAATGCTGAACACAAATTCAGAGATGGCGGCACGCGCCAACGTGCGGGTGTTGAGCTTTCCCGAGTTCGATCAGTTCGCGGAGTCCCTGCAAGGCTTTCAGGGGCAGTATTTCATTACGAAGCGGCAGGTCCAGGAATGGAAACTGCAAATCATCGATCTTGATGGCGTTTCAATCATGACAGGACAGGAAGGCGCCGCGCGCATCTTCAACGGGGTCGGAAAGGATCATTGCTTCCATGTTTATTTCGTTCTTGACGGTCAGGGCGACGTGAAGACTGACGGCCGTGCACTCGGCACTTCGGACGTGGCCTGGACCGTCCCGCAACAGGCGTTCCACACCTTCAGTCAAGGCCCCATCCGCTGGCTCAATGTGTCCATCCGTGCCGACCTTCTGCAAGCCTGGGTGAACATTCACGAAGACGAATTCCCTCGGGCTTTGTTGACGCAAAGTATTGTCAAGCGGGCGTGCGCTGCAACTGCCGAACTTGAGCGAATTGTTGGCTCTTTGTCCAGCACCTCGGCAAATCCGCGCGAGAGCGCTCTTCGCCTGGCCGCGCGTCAGTCAGTACTCGATGCGACGATGCGCGCGCTTGTGCCGCTAGGAAATCACGATGCAAGCCCTGATCGAGCTGTCAATCGTCGAAGGATCGTGGATCGCGCCCTGCAAAAGTTGGAAGCGAGCGTCGGCGATGCCATCGACACCGCGCAGTTGTGCAACGCCAGCGGCACCTCCGAGCGGACGTTGCGCAATGCATTCCAGGCGCATTTTGGTGTCGGGCCTCACAATTACGTCATGCTGCATCGGCTACACGCGATACGTGAGCGTATACGCCGCGCGCAGCCATGCGACAGTGTGACCAGCCTATGCAGTCGCTTTGGCATCTGGGACTATGGCCGCTTTGCGCGCGCTTATCGGATGCAGTTCGGAACGCTACCTTCTCAGGACCTCTACGGCGACTCGCGATGGCCCCGGTCGGCCATCCGGCACGGCGACGTTCAATAGTTGAAATGGCTGCTTTTACGTAGTGGACGCGATCGAAGGGGTGCATGCTCGTGTTTTTTGCTGTGGGGGATCACGGCATGAACCATCGACGCAAAAGGCGTTCTCGCGACGCGCACGTAGTGCCCCCGTCATCGGGGGGGAGTGTCGTCGCCCACGTGCTCGCGCTCTCAGATGAGCTTGCGGGGCAGTTGCCGCCCCTGGCATTGCTTTGTTCAGAGCTCGGCATCAGCGAGCGCACCCTGCGAAACGCGTTCCACACCGAAACCGGGATGGCGCCAACCCGTTTTCTGCGACTTCGCAGACTGCATCTGGTGCGCGCCGCGCTCCTGGCGGCCGATCGCGAAGCACCCAGCGTCTCAGCCGTTGCAACGCGCTACGGCTTTCAAGACGGAGGACGAATGGCAGCCGCCTATCGCGCCCTCTTTGACGAGTATCCGAGCACGACGCTCGCAAGGCGTAGCAGCCAACTGTTGCGCTGACCGTCGGCTACCCCTTCCGATTTACCGTTTTTACGTAGTGAGCCGAGGGCCTGGAGCGCATGATCGGCAAATCCCTGAATCGTTCTTGCCATCACGATGCATTGACCCATTGAGGTAAGCCATGCCGAACGACGCCATTTCAGTTGATGTTGCAACGGATCCCAACGCACCGATTGTGCAGAGCGCTGAGACTGTTAGCGACTCGACACGGATGCATGGAGTTCCTGCAAGCGGGGACAAGATGAAACGACAGGCTTTCGCCGCTGCCGTCACGCTGGCCTTGTGCGGCGCATCGCATGCGCAGTCCAACGAGGAGCTCAAGGCCACGCTGGACCAGGCGATGAAGACGATCCAGGACCTGCAGGCGCGCGTGAAGAACCTGGAGCAGAAGGAGTGGGCTCCGCCCGCTGGCGCGACGGCCGCGCCAGCCGTGGCGGGCGCGGCAGCTGCGCCGGGCGCGCCACCCGCAGCACCTTCGGCGTTCTCATTGGGTGCACCTGTGATT
>NZ_JAAVVD010000048.1:0-17552 GCF_018449755.1 Variovorax sp. dw_954
GCGCGCCCGTGGCTGCTGCTCCGGTCCCGCCGCCACCCGCTCCCGCGCCGGCTGTCGAAGCGCCGCCGGCGGGTCCGCGGCTGAAAATCGAGGCCCTGGAACCTGCGCTCACGCGTGACGGTGGCCTGAAGACTTCCCCCCAACTGACCGTTCCCGCGACCGAGGACCTGGCCAAGCGCGCCCAAGCCGCTGCCCAGTGGCGAGCGCTCGCGGCCCCGCCGGAAGACGCGCAGCGCGAATCCCAGCGCATTCAGTCGCTCGAGGCGACCTTGGCCGCCCTGCGGGAACAAACCGCGCAGAACCAGCGCGCGCTGCTCGAAATGCGCAGCGAGCTGGCCGATGCCCGCGAGAGCCGCTATCGCAATCCGCTGGTCTACATGCTTGTCGCGCTGCTGGCCTTGGCGGTGCTCGCCATCGGCTTGCTCTGGCGTGTGTCGCGTCGCGCCACGGCGCCAGCCTGGTGGGGCGATGCGCCCGAACCGCGCCCGGCACCAAGCGGCGCACCTCCCGTGTTGCCCGCCGACAGCAAGTTCGACGAAGAAGAAGACGAGCACGAGCCCACCCAGCGTGCGCCGCTGGGCGGTCGTGAACTCGATCCGCGCCACGCCGCATTGCTGGCGGCGACCAATGCCGATACGACCTATGGTCCCACTGGCGTCGCGGTCGTCGCGCCCGTCGAGGTCGCGGCCACGCGCCCGGTCAATACCGAGGAACTGTTCGATGTGCAGCAGCAATCGGACTTCTTCCTTTCGCTGGGCCAGCACGACCAGGCGATCGCCGTGCTCGTAGAGCACATCGCGGCCAACCCGGATACCAGCGCGTTGGCTTATCTCGACCTGTTCAAGATCTATCACGCGCTGGGTCGTCGCGATGAGTACGCCCACCTGGCGACGGACTTCGAGCGCGCCTTCAATGCCGAAGTCCCCGAGTTCGACGACTTCTCGCTCGGTGGTCGCGGCCTGGAGCACTACCGCAGCGCGCTCGCCCGTATCGAATCGCAGTGGCCGACCGCAGGCACGCTGGCGCTCATCGAGGAACTGGTGTTCCGCAAGCCGGGCGTGCACGAGGACGAGGCCTTCGACCTTGCCGCCTACCAGGAACTGTTGCTGCTCTACGCCATTGCGAAGGAAGTCGTCGACCCCGACACGGCGCCCGCGCCGATCACGCCGATCCCGTTCGTCGACACGTTCAGCCATGACATGCAACCCACGGCGCGTGCCACGCTGATGAGCGAGCCGACCGTGATGATGCCGGCCGCATCGATCCCCGCCCCGTTGATCCCCGAGCCCAGGCCGGCAACGACAAAGGCGCCGTCTACCCCCAAGCCGCCGATCGAAGCTTTCCCCTCCATCTACGGCGAGATCGATGCAGGCTTGCTGGCCGAAACCGAAATGAGCCCGGTGGAATCGTCCGAGACGAAGCCGGCCGTCGACATGGACCTGGCGCAGTTCGACAAGACTGCTTTCGAGACCATCGCTGCGCCCATCGAGCCTCCGCCGACAGCGCCGGCTTCGGGTCCGGCCGATCCGCACATCATCGACTTCGACCTGTTCGATCCCGAGACCGAAGCGGAGATCGCGCCGAAGCGCATCATCAAGCGCTGAGAGCGGCGACCTACGCTACGGTTGATATCCGTTGCGGTGGCGCTGCATTTCCGATCGCGCCACTCAAGGCAGTGGCATGCAAAAGGGAGCCCTTCGCGGGCGCGCCGCGAATTGGGTTTGCCGGTCACCGGTGCTGCCGTTGAAACGTTGGGAACCCGAGAGCAGGCTTACCCGATCCGCAAGAGCTGCTGCTGCCCCTGCTCTCGCCCGCGCGCCGCACGCGCGCGCATTGGGCGGAAGGTTGGTTGAATCACTCCGGCTTTGGCAAGCGCTCAACCACAATGCTCAGCGCCATCGCCGCAAGCATCGTGAAGAAGCCGACCCAATGCATCCAGCTCGCGGCGTCTTGCGCCAGCAGCCAACCCCCGGTGGCAGCGCCGATGGCCTGCCCGATGAACATCCCCGAGCTGTTGAGCGCGACCGACCCGGGCGCCATCGCCGGCGCCATTCCGACCAGCCGCGCCTGCTGGGCCGAATTGGCCGCGAAGCAGCCGAGGCCCCAAGGTAGCAGCACCAGGGCGAAGACCACGAAATTGATGCCCAGCGGCCACAGCAACAGGCTCGTTGCCATGAGCACCGTGGTCACCAGCGCCGCGCGGCCCGCGCCAATGCGGTCGATGTAGCGACTGACCAGGAGATTGCCGACCAGGCCACAGGCGCCAAACCAGCCCCAGATAAAGCTCTGCGTCGTTGCGTCGGCGCCGAGTTGCTGCTTGAGCAAGGGGGCGAAATAGGCGAACACCACGAATTGGCCGGTGCTTTGCAATGCGGTGACCGCCAGCACGCCCATCAAGGCCGGACTCCTGAAGACGCGCACCCAGGCCGCCCGCGTGAGTGCCGCGGGGCGAATGCCGTTCGGCATCGTCCACCATATCGCGGCCGCACTGAAGAATGCGGCGACGGCAATGGCCACGAATGCAGTCCGCCAGCCGTAGTGGCCGCCGAGCCACGCGCCCAGCGGCAGGCCCAGCACCGATGCCATCGACCAACCGAGGAACACGAACGTCACACCCCGGCCGCGCTGATCCGCCGGAACCAGCATGCCCACTGACGCCGCGGCCTGCGCCGTGAAGATGGCTGGCGCCAGCATCGTCAGCATGCGCATGAGCAGAAGCCCAAGGTAGCTCGGCATGAGTGATGCCGCCACGTTGCAGACCGCATACCAGACCATCGTCAGCGCCAGAAGCGTTCGCCGGTCCCAGCCCGCCACAAGGGCTGCCAGCAGCGGTGCGCCGAAGCAGACTACCAGCGCGCCCGCCGTCATCAGCTGGCCCGCTGCAGCCACGCTCACGCCGAACGAATCACTGATCTCGTTGAGCGTGCCCGCGACCAGCATGACGCCGGTGCCGATGACGAAGTTGCCCGCCAGCAGCGCCCAGAGCGCGCCCGGAAGCGGAGGGCGACTCAACGGCGAACCTGCAAGGCGCCAGGATTGACGATGTTGGTCGGATTGCCCTTGATGAAGCTCGCGACATTGTCGAAAGCCTGGCCGAAGTAGAGCTCGTAGCTCTCTTGCTCGACGTAGCCGATGTGCGGCGTGCAGATGCAGTTTTCAAGGCGCAGCAGCGCGTGTCCCTGCAGCGGTGGTTCGCTCTCGAAGACGTCGATCGCAGCGAGACCGGGCCGGCCCCGATTGAGTGCTGCAAGCAGGGCGTCGGACTCGACCAGCTCTGCGCGCGACGTGTTGACGAACAGCGCGGTCGGTTGCATCCGCGACAAGTCCGCCAGGGTCACGATGCCGCGTGTCTCGTCCATGAGCCGCAGGTGCACCGAGAGCACATCGGACATCTCGAACAATGCCTCGCGGCTCGGCGCGATCTGCAGTCCGTCGGATCGCGCCTTGGCGCAACTCGCTTCACGTCCCCAGATGACGACCTGCATGCCGAAGGCCTGTCCATAGCGCGCCACCAGTTGCCCGATGCGGCCGTAGCCCCAGATACCGAGCGTCTTGCCCTTGAGCACCGATCCCAGGCCGAAGTTCGGCGGCATCGAGGCCGACTTGAGGCCGGACTGCTGCCATGCGCCGTGCTTGAGGTTGCTGATGTACTGCGGCAGCCGGCGCATCGCGGACATGATCAGGGCCCAGGTCAACTCGGCTGGAGCAAGCGGCGAACCGCTGCCCTCGGCCACCGCGACGCCCAATTCGCTGCAGGCGTTCACGTCGATGTGGCTGCCCACACGGCCGGTTTGCGAAATGAGCTTGAGCTTGGGCAGCTTCTCGACCAGTTGCCGGGAGATCTGGGTGCGCTCGCGAATCAGGACGATCACGTCAGCGTCTCTCAATCGCACCGACAGTTGGCCGATCCCCTTGACGGTGTTGGTATAGACCTTGGCGGCATAGGCGTCGAGCTTGCTCGCGCAGCGCAATTTGCGCACCGCATCCTGGTAGTCGTCGAGGATCACGATATTCATGGCACGTTATTGTGCCTTGCACCCTCGAAGGCCGTGCGCTGCGTGTGTCGCGCCCGCAAGGATGGCTCAATGCATCAGGCGCCTGGCATCGTCCGCGGCTTCCAGCGCGGCGAGCCGGTCGAGCTCGGCGCAGACATCGGCCATGCGGCCCGAGATGACGACGCGGCCCGCACCGGTGGTCGTGCGCTGTGCATCCAGTATGCGCACCACGCGCAAGGGCCTGGCGCCAGGCGTCGGCTTGCTCGCGGATGCGCGGGCCGTGCATCCGGGGCGCACCGCCACGTAGCGCAGCCCGCTCCGGCGACGCGCGGGCATCCATCGGCTGGCCAGCGATTGCAGGGGCGTGAAGATTTCAGCCAAGGTCAGAAAAGCGATTCCCATGTGAACTCCAGATTGGTCAGAGGTTGAACACAGGCAGGATTTCTTCAGGTCGACCGCAACAGGGTGATGGCCTCTTCGCCATACGCCCGCCACCTGTTGCGTCGGTAATGGCTACATCAGCATCGTGTTCCGGATCAGGCCGACGGCCAGGCCTTCGATTTCAAAGGGCTCGCCCGGCTGCACGATGATGGTGGGGTAGTCGGGGTTTTCGGCATGCAGCTCGATCACCTGCTTGTTGCGCCGCAGCCGCTTGACGGTGACTTCATCGCCGAGGCGGGCGACGACGATCTGGCCGTTGCGCACTTCCTTGGTGGACTGGACTGCGAGCAGGTCGCCATCCATGATGCCCGCGTCGCGCATGGACATGCCGCGCACCTTGAGCAGATAGTCGGGCTGGCGTTGGAACAGCGTGTTTTCGACGTAGTAGGTCTGATCGATGTGTTCCTGCGCGAGGATCGGCGAGCCTGCCGCGACTCGGCCGACCAAGGGGAGCGCCAATTGGGCCATGCCGGGCAGGCCCAGCGAATACTGGCTGGAGCGTGTTTCGTTGATGGCGCGCAAGACCTCGCCCTTCAGGCGGATGCCGCGCGAGGTGCCGCTGACCAGTTCGATGACGCCCTTGCGCGCCAGCGCCTGCAAATGTTCTTCGGCCGCGTTGGCGGACTTGAAGCCCAATTCAGCCGCGATTTCTGCTCGTGTGGGCGGCGCGCCGGTCCGGGCAATAGCGCTCTGGATCAAGTCCAGGATCTGCTGCTGGCGGGCGGTAAGCTTGACGGCAAAGTTCGACAGGTTGAGCATGCGCTTGACTCCTTGCGGCACTGGTTGAATATCCAGTACCTGTATTTTTAACCAGTTTCTGAAAGATGGCAAGCATGGTCGCGAGCAAGGCAGTGAAGGAGTCCAGGCGCGTGGTGGTCCTCGGCACGGGAGGCACCATTGCCGGCCGGTCCACGCAGCCCGGCGACAACATCGGCTACACGGCGGCGGAGGTCGGCGTGTCGGAGTTGCTGGGTGGCATCGAGGTGGCTGGCGTCACGTTGCAGTCGGAGCAGGTGGCACAGGTGGACAGCAAGGACATGGACTTCGCGATCTGGCAGCGCCTGGCCGCGCGTTGCGCGCATTGGCTGGTGCAGCCAGATGTCGTCGGTCTCGTGATCACGCATGGGACCGATACGCTGGAAGAGACGGCCTTCTTCCTGCATTCGACGCTGCGGTCGCAGAAGCCTGTGGTGTTGACATGTGCGATGCGGCCGGCGACGTCGCTGTCGCCTGACGGGCCGCAGAACGTGCGGGATGCGGTAGTCGTTGCGGCTACGGCAAATGCGAGCGGTGTGCTCGCGGTCTGCGCGGGAGTGATCCATGGGGCGCTCGATGTGCAGAAGGTCCACACCTATCGGCTCGATGCCTTCTCTTCCGGCGACGCCGGACCGATCGGCTATGTCGAGGAGGGTGCGGTTCGTTCCGTGCGGAGCTGGCCCTCGACGAGCACACAGTGGTCGCCGGCGGAGATCGACGCAGTTTCAGGCGCCAGTGCTGCGCCTCGCGTGGAAATCATGCTGAGCCATGCCGGCGCGAGCGGCGCGATCGTCGATTCGCTGGTCCGGGAGCATGCAGTTGGAGGCACGGACGCCGTCCAGGGGTTGGTGCTGGCCGCCACCGGCAACGGCACGCTGCATCACGCGTTGGAGGCGGCTGCGCTCAGGGCGCAGGCAGCGGGCATCGCGGTACTGCGCGCCACGCGTTGCTCCAATGGCCGCATCCTGCCCAAACCCGGGGATGCGTTGCGCGATGCCGGCGGGCTGAGTCCGGTCAAGGCGCGCATTGCACTCATGCTTGAATTGCTGACTCGCCAGCCGTCGCGCTGACGCAGCGCGTCGAATCAGGGGCCCGCGTCCGGGCCCCGCTTCTCGCTCTCGCTTAGTTGCTCAACGCCGCGAAGGCCCGTTGCGTGATGTCGTCCACGCTGCCGACGCCGGCGATGGCGCGGTACTTCGGCGCGGCCTCAGGCTCGGTCTTGGCCCAGGTGGCGTAGTAGTTCACCAGCGGGCGGGTTTGCTGGCTGTAGACGTCGAGCCGATGGCGCACGGTCTCTTCGTTGTCGTCGGGGCGCTGGATCAGCGGCTCGCCGGTCACGTCGTCGATGCCTTCGACCTTGGGCGGATTGAACTTGACGTGGTAGGTGCGGCCCGATGCCGAGTGCGAACGACGTCCGCTCATGCGTTCGATGATGTCCTCGAAGGGCACTTCGATTTCCAGCACGTAGTCGAGCTTGACGCCTTCGGCCTTCATCGCCTCGGCTTGCGGGATCGTGCGGGGGAAGCCGTCGAACAGGAAGCCATTCGCGCAATCGGGCTGCGTGATACGTTCCTTGACGAGATTGATGATCAGGTCGTCGCCGACCAACCCACCCGATTCCATGACTGACTTGGCTTGAAGTCCCAGTGGCGTGCCGGCCTTGACTGCGGCGCGCAACATATCGCCCGTCGAGATCTGCGGTATGCCGTATTTCTTGCAGATGAAAGTCGCCTGCGTGCCTTTACCTGCCCCGGGGGCGCCCAACAAAATCAGTCTCATGGTGTCCTCGAAAGGGTTCTTGGGATATCGATTGACACCCCACGCATGCCGCTCGGGCAGGTCAGGTGTCATGACTGCTTCGAGGATAGCATGGGCATTTGCCCCTCCCTCTGGGGGAAAACCGCTGTCTGGCTATGGCGTCGCGGCGACGCGCGCGCGGACGCGCACCAGGTCTTCCGGCGTGTCGACGCCCGGACCCGGGGCATGGTCGCTCACGTGCACTGCGATGCGATGGCCATGCCACATGGCGCGCAATTGTTCGAGCGCTTCGACGGATTCGATAGGCGCGGGCGGCAGGGCTGGGAACTGGCGAATGAATCCGGCGCGATAGCCGTAGATGCCGATGTGTCGCAATGGCGCCGGCGTCGGCAGCGCACCCGGCGACTCGCTGGCGAAGCCGTCGCGCCACCACGGTATCGGTGCACGGCTGAAGTAGAGGGCATGGCCCCGCGCATCCAGCACGGCCTTGACCACGTTCGGGTTCAGGAAATCCTCAGTCGAATCGATGGCGTGCACGGCGGTGCTCATCGATGCTTCGGGTTCATTGGAAAGGGTCATCGCCACGGCGTCGATCAGCGACGGATCGATCAGCGGCTCGTCGCCCTGCACGTTGACCACGATTTCATCGTCGGCCAGGCGGAGCAACGTGCAGGCCTCCGCCAGCCGATCACTGCCGCTCACATGGTCGGTGCGGGTGAGGAGGACTTCGACGCCATGGGCGCGGCAGGCGTCCACGATGCGCACGTCATCGGCGGCGACCACGACGCGCGTCGCGCTCGACAGATCCGCCCGTTGCGCGACACGGACCACCATGGGAATGCCGCAGATGTCCGCCAGCGGCTTGTCCGGCAGACGCGTCGACGCGAGCCGTGCGGGAATGAGGACGATGAAGCGAACGTCCGCGCGAGGTGCGCCGTTGTCCTCGTCGCGGCCTGAAGCGGGGGACGCAGCACCCGGAAGCGATCCGGCGTTGCTCAAAGCCCCAACTCGTCGTCGGTCAGGGTTCGCGCCTCGTTTTCCAGCAGTACCGGAATGCCGTCGCGCACCGGATAGGCGAGGCGTGCGGAGCGGGAAGAGAGTTCCTGCTTCTCCGGGTTCCAGGTCAGCGGCCCCTTGGTCACGGGGCAGACCAGCAATTCAAGCAGCTTGGTGTCCATCGAGCGATGATAGCTTTGCGTCGAGCGCGTCGAAGAACGCGGGCTCGGGCGTGAACACCAGCGGCACGGCCAACGCTTCCGGGGCCACGCGCCACAGCTTCACGGCGTCCTTCTCGGTGCAAAGGAGGAGCTGGTTCCCTGGCGGGCGTTGCCAGTCCTCGAAATCGAAATGGTCCGGCAGCGGCAAGCAGCGTTCTGGCTGGATGCCGCGCGCTCGCAACATCTCGAAGAAGCCGTCGGGCTTCGCAACGGCGGCCAGGGCGACAACGGGTTGGCCAACCAATTCCGCGAGGGAGACACGGCTGCCATCGCTGCGCAATGCATGGTCGGCCAGCGTGCGTTGCGAACGAAAGCCCCTGTCGAATGCCGGCCGGGCGCCGGTGTGCAGCACCAGGTCGCAGCGCCGCGGCCAGTGCTCGCGCAATGGTCCCGCCGGCAGCAACCAACCGTTGCCAACGCCGCGATCGTCGAACACGCAAATCTCGAAGTCCCGCGCGAGCGCCAGGTGCTGCAGCCCGTCGTCGCTCACGATGAGCCGGGTTCGAGGATGCTGCTGCAGCAAGGCGCGTGCGGCCTCGATGCGCTTCGCCGCGACGAAGACCGGCACGCCTGTGAGCTGGCGTGTCAGCGCGGCCTCGTCGCCGACCTCGTGCGGGTCGGCGCCGGGCAGCACCTCCCGGCAATCCGTTGTCTTGCGGCCGTAGCCACGCGAGATCACGCCGACCTGGACGCCGCGCGCGCGCAGATGCTGGACCAGCGCGATCACCACGGGCGTCTTGCCCGACCCACCTGCGATGACGTTGCCGACCACCAGCACCGGGACGTCCACGCGCTCGGTGCGAAAGACGCCAAGCCGGTACAGCCAGCGTCGCAGGCCCGCCAATGCGCCGAAGACCAGCGAGACCGGCCACAGCAGCCGCGCCAGCGGGCCGCGACCGAGCCATGCCCGCTGCAGATCCAAGCTTCAGCGCCCGGCCTGTGCGGCCGATTGCGTCGCGAACGTGATCTGCATCAGCCCGGCTCGGCGAGCGCCCTCCATGACCGTGATCACGGATTGATGGGAGGCATTGGCGTCGGCACTGATCACCACCACCGAATCCTTGCCGCCCCGTGATGCGGAGGAGAGCGCGGCGGCCACCGTTTCGACGCTGCGATCGGGCAGGACGGTCTTGTTGATCGAATAGCGACCGTCTGCTGACACGGCGGCAATGATTTCCTTGGGGTAGTCGCGCTGCGCGTCCGCGTCCGCCACGGGCAGCCGCAGTTGCATCTCCGTGAACTTGCTGTACGTGGTCGACAGCATCAGGAAGATCAACACCACCAGCAGCACGTCGATGAACGGAATCAGGTTGATCTCCGGTTCATCGCGCGCACCGTGGCGAAAATGCATGCGGCCCCGCGTCACGACATGCCTCCGCAGGCCCGCTCAGATGAGCCGAGGGGTAGCGAGTTCAGGATGGGACAGGGCATGCGGCTACTTCCTCAGCGCGTTCAGGTGTCGTGCGAAGCGCTCGCCTGCGAGTTCCAGGTTCAGCAGGTACTCGTCGACGCGCGTGCGGAAGTATCGCCAGAAGATCAGCGTCGGGATCGCGACGATAAGCCCGAAGGCCGTGTTGTAGAGCGCAATCGAGATGCCATGCGCGAGTTGCGCCGGGTTGCCCGACCCCACGCCCCCGCTCGCAGGCGACTGCGAACCGAAGATCTCGATCATGCCGATCACCGTCCCCAGCAGCCCCAGCAGCGGTGCGGCGGACGCGATGGTCGCCAGCGCCGGCAGCCAGCGCTCGAGCTTGTGCGCGACGGTGCGGCCGGCCGCTTCCATGGCGGCGCGCAGATCGTCTTCCGTGCAACGCGGATTCGCGTTGAGCGCCCGGAAGCCCGAAGCCAGCACCTGCCCGAGCGCGGAGTTCTGTTCCAGCTTGGTGACCACGTCCGGCCCCGGAATCGAGGAATGCGATACCGTGATGGCTTCGTCGAGCAACTTGGGTGGCAGGACGCGAACGGTCTTGAGGTTGACGAAGCGCTCGATGACCAGCGCAAGCGCCAGCACTGAGCAAGCGAGCAACGGCCAGATGGGCCAGCCCGCGGCAACTATGATCGATAACAAATGATTCTCCAGCCGGGTGGATTGCAAAATTCGGCGCGATTATCTCCGAGCGACGGGTCTGCGAAGGGAGCGCCAACCCTGTAAGACCAGACGCACAGTTTCTGTGGACAACTTTGTGAGTAACTGCGCTGGAAAGGCGTCCGGAGCCGCATGCACAGGGGCTCTCATTAGATCGACTTAATTTTGAGCAGCATATTCTTCAATCAAATCAATTACTTGCACGGCAGAGACTGTATGTGTGGCGACATCGGCGGGCTGCCCGCGCTTGGTGCATGCGGCTGTGGAGCAATCACCGGGCCAACTCGCTTTCCATGGATTTCGTGTGGGTGAATTTAATGAAGTTTCGGCGTTGGCGCGCCGAGTCTGGCCCGTAGGTGCCCTTTGTCGCGCGGTGGCCGATGCGATCGACGCGCGCTTCAATCCGGTGACCGTGCGCGGCGAGATTTCCGGCTTCTCCCGCGCGTCGAGTGGCCACTGCTATTTCTCGTTGAAGGACGAAGCGGGCCAGTTGCGTTGCGCGATGTTCCGGCGTGCCGCAAGCCTTCTGGATTTCCAGCCGCGCGACGGCGACCAGGTCGAGGTGCGTGGCCGTCTTGCGGTGTATGAGCCCCGGGGGGACCTGCAACTGGTCGTGGAAAGCCTGCGCCGCGCCGGCCAGGGTGCCCTGTTCGAGCAGTTCCTGCAGCGCAAGGCACGGCTGGAGGCCGAGGGCTTGTTCGATCCAGCCCGCAAGCGACCGTTGCCGGTGATGCCAACGCGCATCGGCCTCGTGACTTCGCTGGGCGCTGCCGCATTGCATGACGTCGTGACGGCGCTGCGCCGCCGCGCGCCGCATGTCGAAGTCGTGCTGGCGCCCGCGGCAGTGCAGGGCGCACAGGCGCCGGCCGAACTGGTCGACGCCTTGCGAGCGCTCTACGCGCTGGTCCCGGCGCCGGACGCCATCTTGCTTGTTCGCGGCGGCGGTTCGATCGAAGACCTCTGGGCCTTCAATGACGAAACCCTGGCGCGCACGATTGCGGCAAGTCCGGCGCCGCTGGTCAGCGGTGTCGGCCATGAGACCGACTTCACCATCGCCGATTTCTGCGCCGATGTTCGCGCACCCACCCCTACGGCGGCGGCCGAACTGGTGGCTGCCCCGCAGGCGCTGTGGCTGGACGCGCTCGGCCTCGTGGGAGAACGGCTGGACGACGCGCTCGGCCGCCGCCTCGATGCGCTCGAGCAGCGGCTGGACCTGGCCGCGGGCCGGCTCGGACGGCCTTCCGGCCTGGTCGCCCGCCAGCGCCTGGGTCTCGCGCACCAAGCGCAGCGCCTCCACTATGCGGTCGTCTCGAAAACTGAGCGGCTGGCGCAAGCGCAGCGGGTCTTGCAAGCCGACCTGCCCTTGAAATTCGCGCGCGCGCTGGCACAGCGGCAAGATCGCCTGGGGCGCATCGGCGATCGACTCCAGCTGCTCGACCCGGCTCTTGTGCTGCAGCGCGGCTACGCGTGGCTCGCAGACCCGCAAGGGCGTGCGATCACCAGCGCACGGCAACTCGCCCCCGGCGACGCGGTGCAGGCGCGCCTGGCGGACGGGATCGTGGAGATGACGGTCAATGCAGCCTGAGGGGAAGCGTCTGCGTCCGACATCAGGTGCGGCAATCCTTTCTAGAATGCTGCACTCCCACAACCAACCCGCGAGTCAAAAAACATGGAACACGTACTTCCTCCGCTGCCGTATGCACTGGATGCGCTGGCCCCCGAGTATTCGAAGGAAACGCTCGAGTACCACTATGGCAAGCATCACAATGCCTACGTGGTGAACCTGAACAACCTTCAGAAGGGCACCGAGTTCGAATCCATGACGCTCGAAGAGATCGTCAAGAAGTCCAGCGGCGGCATCTATAACAATTCCGCCCAGATCTGGAACCACACCTTCTTCTGGACCTGCATGAAGCCGCAAGGCGGCGGCGCACCCACCGGCGCCTTGGCCAAGGCCATCGAGACCAAGTGGGGCAGCTTCGACGCGTTCAAGGAAGCCTTCACCAAGTCGGCCGTCGGCAACTTCGGATCGGGCTGGACCTGGCTGGTGAAAAAGCCGGACGGCACCGTCGACATCGTCAACACGGGCGCCGCCGGTACGCCGCTGACGACCGCGGACACCGCCCTGCTGACCATCGATGTGTGGGAACACGCCTATTACATCGACTACCGCAACCTGCGCCCGAAGTTCGTCGAAACCTTCCTGGCCAAGCTGGCCAACTGGGATTTCGCCGCGAAGAACTTCAGCTGATCCGAAGCTCGGCGATCAGGCAAGGCCGACCCGATGAGGTCGGCCTTTTTCTTGGCGGCGCATGAAAACAAGGCGATCGAACCCATGCGTGGGCACCCGCGGACTCGGCTTTGCCGGGCCGTGTTGCGCGCCCTCGAGGGGCCGAGGGCCGCGGCTCCAAGCCTGCCTTGGCGGCCCGCAAGAGCTCCGCCTAGGGCTGCCGCCCATGGCGCCGCAGGCGCGTTCGGGGGGAGGTTAATTTCTAGCGGTGCGCTTCGAACGGTGGGCCACCGAGCTTGACGCCCTTCTTGATGTTCTTCTTGGCGAACCAGCCTTGGTTCATTTCCAGGACATAGCGCACCGGCGCCTCGGAGCAATGCGTGTTGGTGGTTTGCGGCTGCATGTCGACCAGGTTGACGATGCGTCCGTCATCGGCCACGAAGGCGGCCGTGAGCGGCAGGATGGTGTTCTTCATCCAGAAACACTGGGTGGACGGCTCCTCGAATACGAACAGCATGCCTTCCTGCTGCGGCATTTCCCTGCGGAACATCAAGCCGATCTCACGCTCGCGCGGTTGCAGCGCTACTTGGGCGTCGATCTGGTACATGCCGGCCGTCAGGCGCACGCGCTGCAGATCCGTCTGCGGTTCCTGCGCCAAGGCAGGGGCCATGGCCGTCAATGACAGGGCGAGAAGGGCGAAAAGGCGCTGGAACATGGGTTGACTCTTGAAAGGAAACGGCGGAGGTTGCCAAGGAAGGGCGTTCGACCCCATGGCCTCCAATCGGGCTGCGAAGCTTACATCTTGCGGCGACGCTGCCGGAGGCGGCGATGGCTTTCCCGACTTTCGATGTGCGACGGACCACAAAAAAGCGCCCCGCAGGGCGCTTTGATGGACGCGGGTCGCGACTTACTTCGCACCCGGCATATCGGGCGTGCCGCCTTGGGTCGAACGGCGCTTCTTGGTGCCGTCCTTGTTGGTGCGGCGGGTGTCGCGGGTTTCAGCACGTGCTTCGCCGGATGCGGCAGCCTTGTCGGTGCCGATCGCGCCGCCTTCGGGCGTCTTGGCGATGTCGCCGGCGGGTGTCTTCACCTGGCCTTGTGCCTTCGAACTCTTCTTCGTTTCAGCGCGTTGCTGGGACTTGCTGTTGGTCGCGTTGCCTTGCTCGTCCGACGTGCCGCTCGGGTTTTGGGCGTATGCACCAGCTGCGAACAGGCCGGCGATCATGACTGCGAGAATCTTGCTCATTACTGAATTCCTCATGGATGGGTTGTAAACGCCTCCCGGCCAGCAGAAGGTCTGCCAACAACGAAGGCGCCTGATCTGTGGTTGACAGATGTTTAGAGCCTTTGCCGGTTGCGTCTAAAATTCTACGGCCATTCAGCCGACTGGAAACACACTGTCTCCTAGTCACCACTCCTCGACATTTCTCCCCGGAGCGCCCGACCACATGCCAAGCTATCAGCACATCAAAGTCCCGACTGAAGGCCAGAAGATCACGGTCAACGCCGACAATTCTCTGAATGTGCCCGACCAGCCCATCATTCCGTTTATCGAGGGAGACGGCACAGGCCAGGACATCACGCCGGTGATGATCAAGGTGGTTGATGCAGCGGTGGCCAAGGCCTACGGCGGTAAGAAGAAGATTCACTGGATGGAGGTCTACGCCGGTGAAAAGTCGACCAAGGTCTACGGTCCGGACGTCTGGCTCCCGGAGGAAACCCTGCATGCCGTACGCGACTATGTGGTTTCCATCAAGGGTCCGTTGACCACGCCAGTGGGCGGTGGCATTCGTTCGCTCAATGTCGCGTTGCGCCAGGAACTGGATCTTTATGTGTGCCTCCGCCCGGTCCAGTATTTCCAGGGTGTGCCCAGCCCGGTGAAGGAGCCGCACAAGACCAATATGGTGATCTTCCGCGAGAACTCGGAAGACATTTACGCGGGTATCGAATTCGAGGCCGAAAGCGAAAAGGCCAAAAGACTCATCAAGATCCTGCAAGAAGAATTCGGCGTCAAGAAGATTCGCTTTCCGAATACCTCGGGTATTGGCGTCAAGCCGGTTTCACGCGAAGGCACCGAGCGGCTCGTGCGCAAGGCATATCAATATGCGATCGACAATGACAAGTCCAGCGTGACCCTGGTGCACAAGGGCAACATCATGAAGTTCACAGAAGGTGGCTTTCGTGACTGGGGCTACGCCTTGGCCGCCAGGGAATTCGGCGCGGAACTCATTGACGGCGGCCCGTGGATGAAGTTCAAGAATCCGAAGAGTGGCAAGGAAATCACCGTCAAGGACAGCATCGCCGATGCGTTCCTGCAGCAGATCCTGTTGCGCCCGGCCGAGTACTCCGTGGTCGCGACCCTGAACTTGAACGGCGACTACATCTCCGATGCCCTGGCAGCCCAGGTTGGCGGCATCGGCATCGCTCCCGGGGCGAACTTGAGCGACACCGTGGCCATGTTCGAGGCCACCCACGGCACTGCGCCCAAGTACGCGGGCAAGGACTACGTGAACCCGGGCTCCGAGATTCTTTCCGCCGAGATGATGTTGCGCCACATGGGCTGGACGGATGCGGCCGACCTGATCATCAGCTCGATCGAGAAGTCGATCGCCAGCAAGAAGGTCACCTACGACTTCGCGCGGCTGATGGATGGCGCTACGCAGGTGAGTTGCTCGGGCTTCGGTCAGGTGATGATCGAAAACATGTAAGCTCAGTTTCAGGTCGCTCCACAAAACGTCACGTTGATGGAGAAGTTGAAGGAAATCAACAACTTGAGCTGAATGAGCGTCCCATGTCCCTGCCACTCCTCAAGCAGGCGTCCTCCGCAGGCGAGGCAGGCTCGGCCTTGATGAAAGAGACCGGTTCAGCACTCGCGACGATTGCTGAGCCGGCCCCCAGTACCCCTCGTTGAGCCGGGAGCGCGGGCGGCGCACGCCGAGGGCAGGGAGAAAGGCGCGGCTATTTTGCCGCCGATGCCGCCACGCGGAGTGTTCGATTTACGTCGCAACGGAGCGCGACACAGGAGGCCACAACGAATCGCTTCACGACCAGAACGTTTTGCCTTCGAACCTATGGCGGGAGGCGGCAGGAGCTTCCCACGCCTTATGGTGTGACGATGGGGAACCAGAAGTCGAAGTTATCCAGATAGGAAACCAGCTCACCCAGCTTGCCTTCGTTGCCCTGAACCTTGACCGCGCCTGAGGCGATCGCATCCTTGAGCGTGGTCTCCTTGAGCATGATCTTGTTGATGGTGTCGCGCGTCAGCGTCAAGCTGGTGTCGGCGTTATTGAGTACACGGCCTTCGGTATGGTTGAGCACGCCGTTTTCCATCTCCAGTGCGTACTTCTTCTTCAGGTCAGTGAAGTCCAGATTAATGCGAATGGTCTTGCCATCAGCCTTCACGCCATCGAGGCGCATGGCCAGGTAGTCGAAGAACAGTTCCATGTTCATCGCACGTACCGTATCGGGGCTGGCCGTGTCCGGTGTCGGCAGCTTCTTGACTCCTTCACGCAGTTCCTTGGCACCGGTGAGGTAGAAGTTTCGCCACGGGCCGCTCTCGGCCTGATATCCCAATTGCTCCAGTGCGTCTGCCTGAAGGTTCTTGGCGGCCTGGTTATTGGGATCAGCGAACACGAGGTTGTTCACGACCTGAGCGACAAAGCGATAGTCACCCTTGTCGTAGTACTCCTTGGCCTTCTTCAGCAGGTTGTCGGCGCCGCCCATCATGTCCACGTAGCGCTTGCCCGTTTCGTCCGGTGGCAACTCGTTCAAAGTGGCGGGGTTGCCGATGAACCAGCCCAGGTACAGCACGTACGTGGCCTTGACGTTGTGGTTGACCGAGCCGTAGTAGCCGCGATTGGAGAAGTTCGCGGCAATCGCCTTGGGCATCTTGAACTGCTCGGCAATCTCCGTCATGGTCATGCCCTTGTTCGCCATGCGCAGCGTCTCGTCGTTGATGTAGCGGTACATGTCGCGCTGCTGTGCCAAGTGGTCGTTGACTTGCTTATTGCCGAACACCGGCCAGTGGTGCATGCCATACATCACCTGCACGTCACTACCCCACATGCTCATCGCCTGGTTGAGGTATTTGGACCACGGCAACGGCTCGCGAATCTTGGCGCCGCGTAGCGAGTATGTGTTGTGCAGCGTGTGCGCGGAATCCTCGGCAGCGTTGAGCGCCTTCTTTTCTTTGATGTAGAAGAGGAACTCGGCTGGCGCCTCGCTACCCGGCGCATACAAGAACACGTAGGTCAGCCCGTCGATGGTGCGGGTGTCGCCTGTCTTGCCGATGATGTCCGTGGGCGGGATCAGCGTCACCGTACCTGCAGATGTCGTGGTGCCCAGACCGGCCCCGATTTGGCCGGTGGGACTGGGAGGCAGCAGGTTGCCGTACATGTAACTGGCGCGGCGGCTCATCGCGGTGCCTGCCATCACGTTCTCGGCCACGGCTGCATCCAGGAAGCCAAGCGGCGCATAGATTTTCACCTTGCCGGACTTCACGTCGGCTTCGTTAATCACGCCGCGTACGCCGCCATAGTGGTCCACATGGCTGTGCGTGTAGATGACGGCGACGACAGGCTTCTTGGGGCGGTTCTGGAAGTACAGATCCAGCGCCGCCTTGGCGGTCTCCGAGGACACCAGGGGGTCCATGACTGTGATGCCCGTCTTGCCTTCGACGATGGTCATATTCGACAGGTCATAGTTGCGGACCTGATAGATGCCATCGGCCACCTTGAACAGGCCGGAGATGTTGATCAGTTGCGACTGGCGCCAGAGGCTCGGATTGACGGTGTCGGGCGCGGGCTGGCCTTCCTTGATGAAGCCGTACTTGGTCGGGTCCCAGATCTGGTTGCCGTTGGGGCCGGTGAGCACGCTTTGCGGTAGCGGCGCGATGAAACCTTTGTGGGCCGCCTCGAAAGAAGTGTTGTCGTTGAACGGCAGATCTTGAAGCAGCTTGGCGTTGGCCGCCTTGGTGGCGTCTGTGGCGAGTTTGGGCTGGTCTTGTGCGTAAGAAAGCGACGAGAGCAAGCCAATAGAGACCGCAACCGTCCAAACAGGCAGACGGCTAA
>NZ_JAAVVD010000049.1:0-16318 GCF_018449755.1 Variovorax sp. dw_954
GGCCTGTTCGACTGCTCGCTACCCGCGTGGCCCGCTGGCGCGTGGCGCGACGCGCAGCAATGGCCGGTGCTGCTCGCCGGCCTGGCGATGCTGCCGATGATGGCGACGCTGCCGATGATGGTGGCCTGGTGCCGCACCGACGCGATGGCGCCGCAGGGCATGGTGGCGCTGCATTTCGCCGCGATGTTCCTGCCGGCACTGTTGCTTCGGCAATCGGTCGGCCGTTGGCCGGCGCGCGTCCTGGCGCTGGCGTGCACGCTGCTGCTGGCGGCGGGCGCAGTCGCGGCCGTCTGGGCGAGCGCGCCGTGGAACCTGCTCGGCGTCGCACTGGCGCATGGGAGCGCCTGGTCGCTCGCATGGACGGGACAGCTCTGGTCGCCGGACCGACGCAGCCGCCAGGGCACGTCGCCCTTGCGCCCCGCCATCGGCTACGCGGCGCTGACGATGGGCGTGGGCCTGGCCGTCGCGCAATGGGGGCCGGCCGGGCTGGCGCTCACACAGGCCGGCTTGGGGCTCGCGGCGGTGCTGGCGTGGATCGGCGTGGTGGCGTGTCGGGGGCATGTGCTCGTTCACAGGCCGTAATGCCTGGGCCGTTCGCCACGTCGCATCCCGGCACCCGGGCTCCCGCGTCAATGGGCGTTTGAACCTCGACCGGATCCGCTGCGGATCGCGGCACCGGCGGCATTGCGCGCGACCCGCGCCGGCATGGCCCGAAAGCGGCGCTGCCTCAGAAAGTGGAAGTCGCCCATTTCGCCGCCTTGCGAAATGAAGGGAAGGTGCTGAATTCCTTGCGCAGCCGTTCGCGCGCGGCCCGCCGCTGCGCGACGGACTCCAGCGCGGTGGCCACGGCCTGGGCGGTCCGGGCGTCGGCCGCCGGCTGTGCGCGCACCGTGCGGGCAATCTGAAACAGTTGATCGCCAGTCAGGCGCAGCGCACCGTCCGCCGGCCCCTCCAGGCGCTCGCGTGACGAATCCCCCAGACTCACAAGGCAACCACCAGGCGGATCAACAGTGGCGTGGCCACCGCCAGCACCAGCAGCATCATGTTGCGGCGCCATCCGGCCTTGCGCCGTTCGCGTTCCGCCGCAAGGTAGGACTCCCGGAAAGCCGCCAACTCCGTCGGGTCGGACTTATCTTTCCACCATTCGTGAGAACTGTGTGCTCTTTGTGACATGTAAGCGATTGTGCTTACATTCGGATCTGAAATCCAGCAAATTTCACATACGAAAGTTCACAAAAGTCACAAGCACGTGTCCGAACTGTCGCTTGGCGCCGATCAGCTCCAGCCGGCGTCCACGATGAAGTTCTGCGCGCTGCACATGCGCGAATCGTCCGCCGCCAGGAACAGCGCCATCGCGGCGATGTCGGTGCCCATCACGCGGCCCGGCAGGCATTGGGCGGCGTCGATCTCGGCGCCGGATTCGGGCTTGACCCAGAGCTTCAGCTGGCGCTCCGTCATCACCCAGCCCGGCACGATCGTGTTGACCCGGATGTTCTGCTTGCCGAGGTCGCGCGCGAGTGTCCGCGTGAGGCCTTGCGCCGCCGACTTGCAGGTGGCGTAGACCGAGAGGTCGGCGTTCTTGTTCATCCAGCTCACCGAACCCAGGTTGATGATGCTGCCCATGCCCAGTTGCGCCATGTCCGGCGCCACCGCCTGGGCCGCGAAGTACTGGTGCTTGAGGTTGACCGCCACCGTGCGGTCGAAGAACTCGGGCGTCACCTCGGCCACCTTGTGGCGGGTGTCGTTGGCGGCGTTGTTGACCAGCGCGCCAATCGGGCCGAAGCGCGCGCGCACGGCGGCGATGGCGGCACGCAGGGCCTCGATGTCGGTGATGTCGCAGTGTTGGTAGAACACCGTGCCGGCGCCGAGCTTCTGCGCCAGCGCCTCGCCCGACTTGTCGTCGATGTCGACGAAGCCGACGTTCGAGCCCTGCGCCGCGAAGGCCGCGACCACGTCGGCGCCAATGCCCGAGGCGCCTCCGGAGATGAAAACGGTACGGCCCTTCAGCGAGGGATAGATGGCATGGGACATCGCGACTCTTTCGGGAAATTAAGGAGGGAGGGAAGGGGAGACTGTAGCGGCGAAACGAGTTAGTTCGAGTGTCGATCAAAGTCCATTTCTTCGGGTCAACCCTGACTTTGCCCTGCGCGGATACCAGCGCAGCCATCGCTGCGCGCCCGGGTCTGGCTTGAAGCTTGCAAGCGAAACACGGCAAAAATATCGAGACTATTCGAGATGACCTACCAACTGCACTACTGGCCCACGATCCAGGGCCGTGGCGAATTCGTCCGGCTGGCGCTCGAGGCGAGCGGCGTCGACTACGTCGACGTGGCGCGCGAAAAGCCCGGGCGCGGCGGCGGCCAGACGGCCCTGGTGCGTCACCTGAAGGACCCGCACAATCCCTGGCCGCCTTTCGCGCCGCCTTTTCTCGTCCACGGCAGCGTCGTGATCGGCCAGACCGCCGCCATCCTGCTGTACCTCGGCCCGCGCCTGCACCTCGTCGGCGACACGGAACAGGAGCGGGTCTGGACCCACCAGATCCAGCTCACCATCGCGGACGCGGTGGCCGAGGCGCACGACACGCACCACCCGGTCGGCACCGGTCTCTACTACGAGGACCAGAAGCCCGAAGCCGCGCGCGTGGCCCAATCGTTCCGCGAGGAGCGCATCCCCAAGTTCCTGAACTGGTTCGAGCAGGTGCTGCGACGCAACCCCGTCGGCGACACGCACCTCGTCGGCGATACGCTGAGCTATGCGGACCTGTCGCTGTTCCAGTTGGTGGAAGGCTTGCGCTACGCCTTCCCGAAGGCCTCCGCCCGTGCACTGGCGGCGGCCCCGGCGGTGGTGAAGCTGCACGACAACGTGGCGCGGCGGCAGCGGGTGCAGGAGTACCTGAAAAGCCCGCGGCGGATTGCTTTCAACGAGGATGGGATCTTCAGGCGCTATCCGGAGCTGGATGAGTGAAATGAAACCCACCCCCGAATGCGCCTGCGGCGCTCCCCCTCAAGGGGGCGCACCCAGCGGCCCGGCAAAGCCGGTTCCGCGGGTGCCCACGAACAGGCGGTGCTCACCCTCGTTTCATGCGTGCCGTGAAACCGAATCAGGCCGTGCCGTTCAGTCCTCGCGCGAATCGCCCGCCCGCAGCTTCAGCGCCATCTCATAGAGCCCGTTGCGCGGCGCGCCGCTGATTTCCGCGGCGAGCTTCACCGCCGTCTTCACCGGCAACTCGGCCAGCAGCAGTCTCAGGACGCGCTCGCCGTCGCCGGCGCCGTCCGGCGTCTTCGCGGCAGGGTGCAGCACCAGGGCAAATTCGCCGCGCGTGCGTTGCGATCCCGCGGCCAGCCAGCCGGCCAGGTCCTGCGCGGGGACGGTCGCGATCTCCTCGAACTGCTTGGTCAACTCGCGACCCAATGTCACCCGTCGCGTCCCCAGCACGGCCAGTGCGCGCGCCATCGCCTCGATGCGATGCGGAGCTTCCAGCAGCAGCACCGCGCGCGGCTCCTGCGCGAGCCGCTGCACGGCCGCGTCGCGCTCGCCGGCCTTGGTCGGCAGGAAGCCGGCAAAGACGAAGGCGCTGCCGTCGTCCTCCGCGCCCACCAGGCCGGCCGCACTCAACAGCGTCGTGACGCTGCTCGCTCCCGGCAGAGGCAACACCCGGTGGCCGGCCTCGCGCACCGCGGCTGCAAGTCGCGCGCCGGGGTCGCTCACGCCGGGCGTGCCGGCGTCGCTCACATAGGCGATGCGTTCCCCTTGCGCCAGTCGCGCGATCACGCCGTGCGCCGCCTCGGCTTCGTTGTGCTGGTGCACGGCCAGCAGTCGCGCGCCCGGCCGGTCGATGCCATAGGCGCGCAGCATGCCCTGGGTGTGGCGCGTGTCCTCGCAGGCGATGGCATCGGCGATCTCCAGCACATGCAGGGCACGCAAGGTGATGTCGGCCAGGTTGCCGATCGGCGTCGCGACGACGTACAGCGTGCCTTGCGGATAATGCTGCGCACCCGCGGCATCGCGTGCCGCCTGGAGTGCGGCGCCGAACGAGGCGGGTATCAGGGAGCTCAAAGGTGTTTCTCCAGAACAAGCCATCAGGAAGAAGCGGTGCTGTGCGCACCGGCGTGACAACCAAGCAGCGCGGCGATGCCGGCGAGGACGCGGCGCTTGCGCATCTGCTCGAGGCGGGCCTCGTGTTTGTCGCGCGCAATTATCGGACCCCGGGTCGCGGCGGCGGCGAGATCGACCTGATCATGCGCGACCCGCGCGACCAGACGCTGGTGTTCGTCGAGGTGCGGCGGCGTGCGAGCGGCTCGCATGGCGGCGCCGGTGGCAGCATCACCGGCCTCAAGCAGCATCGCGTCATCCTCGCCGCGCGGCACTACCTGATGAAACTGCGCACCCTGCCGCCGTGCCGCTTTGACGTGGTGCTGGTCGAGGCCGGCCGCATCGAGTGGCTCCAGGGCGCATTCTCCTGAAGGTGTGAATATTTCTACTGCGGACGCCGATCTCGGGCCTGCGGTGCTCACCGTACAGGAGTACGGTTCCGCTCCGCGAACCGGCCTCCCGGCAGCGCCCTCGCTACGAAATCTGCACACCGTAAAGGCTGGCAAGGAACCACTGCGGCCATCGGCCTTCAATAGCCAAGTACATCGTTAACATCAGGACCATGCTCGAGCAACGCATCCAGCAGCACTTCATCGACAGCGCCGACCTCAAGTACCAGGCGGGCACTGTCCTCAGCAAGCCCATTTCCCAGGCAATGCAGGCGCTGCTTGCGTGCGTCACCAGCGGCGGCAAGATCCTCGCGTGCGGCGCCGGCGTGTCCGGCTTGCTGGCCGCGCAGTTCGCTGCGCAATTCGTGGGCCGCTTCGAACGCGACCGGCCGGAACTCGGCGCCATCGCGCTCGCCGGCGACAGCGCCGACCCGCTGGCCGATACGCCCCAGGCCGCCGACGCCGACCGCTTCGCGCGCCAGGTGCGCGCCCTGGGCCAGGCCGGCGACGTGCTGCTGGTGCTCAGCGCCAGCGGCCAATCGGCGGGGGTCCTGGCCGCGGTGGAGGCGGCGCATGCGCGCGACATGACTGTCGTGGCCTTGCTCGGCCTCGCGCCCGGCGGCGGACGCACAAGCAATGGCGGCGTCGTCGGACGCGCCTTGCGCGAGACCGATGTCCAGGTCTGCGTACCCCACGAACGCGCGGCGCGCATCCACGAAGTCCACCTGCTGGCCCTGCATTGCCTCTGCGATGGCGTGGACGCGCAACTGCTCGGCGAGCAGGAGAACGACGCATCGCAACTCCCGGCCTGAAGAAGCTGTGAATATTTCTACTGCGGCTACCGACCTCGCTGCGAAATCTTCACGCCTTCCTGGCATCGCTCGCATGAAAAACAGTGGGCTAAACTGACTGCGCGACCGCTGCTTGCACCCCAAAACGCACAGGAAAAACCGTCCATGAAGACCCGTTCCGCACAACGCCTGCTCATTGCCTTCACAGCGGTCGCCGCATTGGCCGCCAGCCTTCCGGGCTGCGTGCCGCTGGTGGTGGGCGGCGCGGCGGTGGCGGGTGCGGGCATGGTCGCGACGGACCGCCGCAGCTCGGGCGTGCAGGTCGATGACCAGGCCATCGAACTGCGCGGCGCCGCGCGCGTCAGCCAGATCGCCAACGACAACATGAACGTGACGGTGGTCAGCTACAACCGCCAGGTGCTGCTGGTCGGCACGGTCGGCAGCGAGGCCGACAAGCAGCGCGTGGGCAGCGAGATCCAGCGCATCGAGAACGTGCGCGCGGTGGTCAACGAAGTCGTGGTGGGCCCGGGCAGCAACCTGGCCGACCGCTCGAACGACACCTACCTCACCGGCAAGGTCAAGGCCTCCCTGCTCGATGCCAAGGACATCTTTGCCAACTCATTCAAGGTCGTGACCGAGCGCAGCGTGGTCTACATCATGGGCATCGCCACGCGCCGCGAGGCCGACCGCGCCAGCGACATCGCGCGCGGCGTCTCGGGCGTCTCGAAGGTGGTGCGTGTGCTCGATATCGTCACCGATGCCGAGCTGGCCAATATGCAGCGCACGGGTAGCGCTGCCGCGCCCGCCGCGCCGGCGCAGGCGCCGGTGCAGGACGCGGGGGCGGGGACTTCTGCGTCGTCGTCACGCGTGCCGCTGCCGCCAATGGCGCCGCTGCCGCCGGCGAACGGCGCGCCGCCCGCGAACAATGGCGTGGTGACCTCGCCGGTTCGCTGATACGACTTCGCAATCAAACGCATCACTGCGCTGGATTGCCTTGCTACAGCACTGTCTGCGGCGCTCCGCCTTGTCCTGCGCTCGATTGCAAAGTCGCAAGAGCCGCCTTTACTTCAATCGCGTGATCAGGCTTGAGGTGTCCCAGCGTCGGCCTCCGGCCTGCTGCACATCTGCGTAGAACTGGTCGACCAGCGCCGTCACCGGCAGGCGCGCACCGTTGCGCTTGGCCTCGTCGAGCACCAGGCCCAGGTCCTTGCGCATCCAGTCGACCGCGAAGCCGTAGTCGAACTTGCCGTCGATCATGGTCTTGCCGCGGTTGTCCATCTGCCAGCTCTGCGCCGCGCCCTTGCCGATGACCGCGAGCACCGCCTCCATGTCCAGGCCCGCGCGCTGGCCGAAGGCGATGGCCTCGCTCAAACCCTGCACCAGCCCGGCGATGCAGATCTGGTTGACCATCTTGGCCAGTTGGCCCGCGCCGCTGTCGCCCAGCAAGGTGACGGCGCGTGCGAAGTGCGCAATCGCCGGCTTGACCTGCTCGAAAGCGGCCGCGTCGCCGCCGCACATCACGGTGAGCCCACCGTTCTGGGCGCCGGCCTGGCCGCCCGACACCGGGGCATCGATGAACTGCAGGCCCGCGGCCAGCGCCGACCTGGAAAGCTCGCGCGCCACGTCGGCCGACGCGGTGGTGTGGTCTACGAACACTGCGCCCTTCGTCATGCCTGCGAACGCGCCGTCGTCGCCGAGCACGACGGAACGCAAGTCGTCGTCATTGCCGACGCAGCAGAACACGATGTCGGCTCCCGCAGCGGCTTCGCGCGGCGTGGTGGCATTGGCCAGCGTGCCCGGCGCCTTGGCCTCTGTGAGTTGCGCAACCCAGTCGGCTGATTTGGCGGCGGTTCGGTTGTAGACGGTGACGCTGTGACCCGCGAGGGCAAGATGCCCTGCCATCGGATAGCCCATCACGCCGAGGCCAAGGAAGGCGAGCTTGCGTGGGGGAATGGCGTCGTAGGTCCTGGAGGAGATGAGGGAAGTCATCCGGCGAGCTTATCAACGCCGCGTGTCATGTCAGCCGCCTTGTGGGAACTACACGAATGCGGGATCGGGCTTGACCGTACGCGAAGGACGCGAAGGACGCAAAGAAACGCGAAGGACGCAAAGAAGGCAAGGAAGCCAAAGAAGCCAAGGCTCACAATGAAAGCCTTTGGTCTTCTTTCGCGTCCTTCGCGTAACCTTCGCGTCCTCTGCGTACGGCCAAGTCCGCTTTTGGCTGCGACCGAACAGGCACAAGCCTCAGACGATCGCGAAGTGCTCCGTGCCGGCCGACAGGTCCGTGGTCCGCGCACGCTGGCTGTTGAGCTTGATCTGCAGCCGCAGATCGTTCTGCGAGTCGGCGTTGCGCAGCGCGTCTTCCAGCGAGATCGCGTTGTATTCGAACAGGTCGTACAGCGCCTGGTCGAAGGTCTGCATGCCGAGGTTGCGGCTCTTCCTCATGATCTCCTTGATCTCGCCGACCTCGCCCTTGAAGATCATGTCGGAGATCAGCGGTGTGTTCAGCAGGATCTCCACCGCCGCGACGCGGCCGCGGCCGTCTTCGGTCGGGATCAGGCGTTGCGACACCAGCGAACGCAGGTTCAGCGACAGGTCCATCAGCAACTGCGCGCGGCGCTCCTCGGGGAAGAAGTTGATGATCCGGTCCAGCGCCTGGTTGGCACTGTTGGCATGCAGCGTGGCCAGACACAGGTGGCCGGTCTCGGCAAAGGCGATGGCATGGTCCATCGTCTCGCGGTCGCGGATCTCGCCCATCAGGATCACGTCCGGCGCCTGGCGCAGCGTGTTCTTGAGCGCCGCTTCCCAACTGTCGGTGTCGATGCCCACTTCGCGCTGCGTCACCACGCAGTTCTTGTGCGGATGCACGAACTCGATCGGGTCTTCCACCGTCACGATGTGGCCCTGCGAATTCTCGTTGCGCCAGTCGACGATGGCGGCCAGCGTGGTCGACTTGCCGGAGCCCGTCGCGCCCACAAGGATGGTCAGGCCGCGCTTGCTCATCGCCACGTCCTTCAGCACCTGCGGCATGCCCAGGCCGTCGATGGTCGGCAGCTTCTGCGGGATGGTCCGCATCACCATGCCGACCTTGCCCTGCTGCACGAAGGCGTTCACGCGGAAGCGGCCGATCGAGGTCGGCGAGATCGCGAAATTGCACTCCTTGGTGCGCTCGAACTCGGCCGTCTGCCGGTCGTTCATGATCGAGCGCACCAAGGCCAGCGTGTGCTGCGCACCGAGCGCCTGCCCCGAGACCTTGATCACCTTGCCGTCGACCTTGATCGCCGGCGGAAAGTCCGCAGTGATGAACAAGTCGCTGCCGTTGCGGCTCACCATGAGCTTGAGCAGGTCGTTGATGAACTGGCTGGCTTGATCGCGTTCCATGATGAACTCCTGTTGTCGCTTAGTTGCTCACGCTGATGTCGAAGATGCCGAAGTCCAGAATGCAAGCCATCCCCTTCCAGGGACACCGCGGAACCGGCTTTGCCGGGCCGCTGGTGTCGCCCCCGGTGAGGGGGTGAGAGTGACGCACGCAGTGCGCAACGACCTGGGGGAGAGCCATGGTCAGCCGGGGAAATTCTCGGGAATCTTGGCCTTGCCGCGCGCCTCTGCGGCGGAAATGACACTGCGGCGAACAAGGTCGGTGAGGTTCTGGTCCAGCGTCTGCATGCCCTGGCCCTGGCCGGTCTGGATCGACGAATACATCTGCGCGACCTTGCCTTCGCGAATCAGGTTCCGGATGGCGGGCGTGCCCAGCATGATCTCGTGTGCCGCGACGCGGCCCTGGCCGTCCTTGGTCTTGCACAGCGTCTGCGAGATCACGGCCTGCAAGGACTCCGAGAGCATCGCGCGGATCATGTCCTTCTCTTCGCCGGGGAACACGTCGATGATCCGGTCGATGGTCTTGGCCGCGGAGGACGTGTGCAGCGTGCCGAACACCAGATGGCCCGTTTCCGCCGCCGTCATGGCCAGGCGGATCGTTTCCAGGTCGCGCATTTCACCGACCAGGATCGCGTCCGGGTCTTCGCGCAGGGCGGAGCGCAGCGCCGCGGCAAAGCTCAGCGTCATCGGCCCGACTTCACGCTGGTTGATCAGGCACTTCTTCGACTCGTGCACGAATTCGATCGGGTCTTCCACCGTGAGGATGTGGCCGTACTCGGTTTCGTTGAGGTAGTTGACCATCGCCGCCAGCGTGGTCGACTTGCCGGAGCCGGTCGGCCCGGTCACCAGCACCAAGCCGCGCGGGCGCAGGGCCAGGTCCGCGAAGATCTTCGGCGCGTTGAGTTGCTCCAGCGACAGGATCTTCGAGGGAATGGTCCGGAACACCGCTGCCGCGCCGCGCGACTGGTTGAAGGCATTGACGCGGAAGCGGGCCAGGCCTTCGATCTCGAACGAGAAGTCGACTTCCAGGAATTCCTCGTAGTGCTTGCGGTGGGTGTCGCTCATGATGTCGTACACCATGGCATGCACCTGCTTGTGGTCGAGCGCGTCGACATTGATGCGCCGCACATCGCCGTGCACCCGGATCATCGGGGGCAGCCCCGAGGAAAGGTGCAGGTCCGATGCCTTGTTCTTGACGCTGAACGCCAGCAATTGGGTAATGTCCACGAGGCTCCTCAATCAGCAGTGACGCGCCGGCCGAAATCCGTCCGGTGACGTTTTGATACGATTTTTGACGATTATGACGATGATTGCGAACAAGCTCCAGCAAGTTCAGGCGCGGATTGTGACGGCCTGCACAGCGGCTGGGCGAGATCCTGCAAGCGTGCGCCTGCTTGCAGTGTCGAAAACGTTTCCGGCCGAGGCGTTGCGGGAGGCCCGCGCAGCAGGCCAGCGCGCCTTTGGCGAGAACTACGTGCAGGAGGGCCTGGCCAAGATCGAGATGCTCGCCGATCTGCGCGGCGAAATCGAATGGCACTGTATCGGCCCGTTGCAGAGCAACAAGACGCGGCCCGTGGCCGGGCAATTCGACTGGGTGCACAGCATCGACCGGCTGAAGATCGCCGAGCGGCTGAGCGAGCAGCGGCCGGCCGGACTGGCGCCATTGCAGGTCTGCCTGCAGGTGAACGTGGATGGCGGGGCGAACAAGTCGGGCGTGGCGGCGGATGAGGCGCTGGCATTGGCGCGGGCCGTTGCGGCGCTGCCACGGCTCCGGCTCCGGGGTTTGATGGCGATTCCGGAGCCGGCGGCGGATTTCGAGGCGCAGCGGGCGTTATTCCTGCGAGCGGCTGCCGTCTATGAGCAGATCCGGGCCGACGGCATCGCGCTCGACGTGCTGTCGATGGGGATGTCGGCGGACCTTGAAGCCGCGGTTGCGGCGGGGAGCACGATGGTGCGGATCGGGACGGCGATATTTGGCGGGCGGGGCTGAGGGACGCCACGGGCTGCGGCGCAACGCACTTCGAAGATTTGCAACCGGCGGGTCAGGCCGGGTCGAGGGTGAAGACCTCGTGCACCCGAAGCTTCAGGACGTCGGCGACTTGCTGCAATCGCTCGGTCGAAGCACTCAGGTATTGCGTTGCTTCGTAGCGCTGCACCTGCTGTTCGGCAATATCCAGTCGCTCAGCAAGCTCCTTTTGCGTCAGGTTGCGCACGATGCGTGCCTTGATCAGCGCGCCGCCTATCCCGACGATGGACTCGGCCTCGAGTGAAGTCACGCTCCCTTGGCGCAAGGCGTCGTATTCGGCCAGTTCCTCTTCCAGGTCATCAAGCTGGCTACGCACACCATCCCGCATCGCCTTTGCCGCCTTTGGATGCAGCCCCCCCGCATCGGGTGCTGCGAGAGCCTGGCGAAATCGGTCGGCCGCGCTCTGGGCAATCATGTACTGGCGTTGGTTGGTGATCATGGCAGGTCCTTCAAATCGATGACTACGATGCCTTTTCGTCGGCCCTCGCGGTCGGTCTGGAAGAAATCGCGAAACAAAGTCCCTTGCGGGTCGGCGCCACTGTCGGCGACGAAGAATTCGCCCATGAAAGCGGCTTTTTGCGTGGCGCGGCCCCGGTCGAATGTCAGCAGTCGCTCGTCGATCAGGTCAAAGTCCACGCCGTCTGCATCCCAGCAGGCGTCAAAGTCACCAGGCACCTCTTTCGAAGTGACAAAACTGCCGTCGATGAAGACGCGCTTGCAACCCGCTGCCTTCAACAGACGCAACGCATCCAGCATTCCGGCGAGCAGTTTGAGTCGCCACGGGGTGATGCCATAGCGGGCGAGCATCTCCTGCCAGGTGGCAGTGTGCTCGCCTGCGGGAAGGTTCCCAGTGGTGGAGTCGAATGGGGGAATCACAACACAACTTTATCATTGTGTTTATGCATGCGCAAGCAGGCAAGGCTCCGTAGGCCTCAGCCCTTCGAAGATCGAGTCGATCACCTGCAAGGCGCGGCCTTCCATCGGGATTCCCCTTACCTCTTTCGCATAACACCCGCTGCATCCACGCATAAGCGTGGCGCTTCACGGGCGACAGGGCTATCGTCCAGCCCATCCATCCACCCAAGGCAACCAAGGCTTCGTCATGAGCGAAAAACTTTCCTTCGTCAATCCCACTCCCAACAGCCCCTGGGGCACCTATCTCCAGCAAGTCGACCGCGTGATTCCGTATCTCGGCGACCTCGCGCGCTGGTCGGAGACGCTCAAGCGCCCGAAGCGCGCGCTGATCGTCGACGTGCCGATCGAGATGGATGACGGCAGCGTCGCGCACTTCGAGGGTTACCGGGTGCAGCACAACATGTCGCGCGGACCGGGCAAGGGCGGCGTGCGCTTCCACCCCGACGTGACGCTGGAAGAAGTGATGGCCCTGTCGGCCTGGATGACGGTCAAGACCGCCGCGGTGAACCTGCCCTACGGCGGCGCCAAGGGCGGTATCCGCGTCGACCCGAAGACGCTGTCGCTGAAGGAACTGGAAAAGGTCACGCGCCGCTACACCAGCGAGATCGGCATCATCATCGGCCCGCACACCGACATCCCCGCGCCCGACGTCAACACCAACGGCCAGATCATGGCCTGGATGATGGACACCTATTCGATGAACGTCGGCGGCACGGCCACCGGCGTGGTCACGGGCAAGCCGCTGCACCTGGGCGGGTCGCTCGGCCGTGTCAAGGCGACGGGACGTGGCGTGTTCGTCACCGGCCGGGAGGCGGCGCGCCGGCTCGGGCTCGACCTGCGCGGCGCGCGCATCGCGGTGCAGGGCTTCGGCAACGTGGGCTCGGTGGCGGCGGAACTGTTTGCCGAGGCGGGCGCGAAGATCGTCGCGGTGCAGGACCACACTGGCACCATCGTCAACGAGAACGGACTCGACCTGTCCAAGCTGATCCCGATCGCCCGCACGGTGGCCGGCGCGGTGAGCTTCAAGGGCGGCGACGTGGTGCCCAACGACAAGTTCTGGGACGTGGCCTGCGACATCCTCATCCCCGCCGCGCTGGAAGGCCAGATCACCGCCGAGCGCGCGAAGAAGACCACGGCCAAGCTGGTGCTCGAAGGCGCCAACGGCCCGACCGTGCCGGAAGCCGACGACATCCTGGCCGAGCGCGGCGTGCTGGTGGTGCCCGACGTGATCTGCAACGCCGGCGGCGTGACGGTGTCGTACTTCGAATGGGTGCAGGACTTCTCGTCCTTCTTCTGGGACGAGGACGAGATCAACGTGCGGCTCGACCGCATCATGATGAACGCGCTCAACCACATCTGGGACACGGCCGACAAGCACAAGATCACGCTGCGCACCGCCACCTATGCCGTGGCTTGCGAACGCATCCTGATGGCGCGGCAGGAGCGCGGCCTGTACCCGTGACGCCTTGAGTTGATACGGCCCGGGTGCCGGGTTCCCCACGGCGATGGCGCGACAGCGTCGTGCATTCGCCGCACCGGCGGCGGTATGACTTGTACGCAGGCGCCGGCTGGACGAGGATGTCGTTCTTCATAACGACTCCAACATCGAAGGGGATCCCAAGGTGCAAACTACCGTCAGTCTCTGGCCGCTCATCGGCGTGGCCGTCATCATCGCGGGCTTCGCCCTGCGCTTCAACCCGATGCTGGTGGTGGTCGTCACCGCCATCGTCACCGCCTTTGCCGCGGGCTTTCCGGTGGAGAAGGTGCTGGCCGAGATCGGCACCGGCTTCATCAAGACGCGCAACCTGCCGCTGATCATCCTGCTGCCGCTGGCGGTGATCGGGCTGCTGGAGCGGCATGGCCTGCGTCAGCATGCGCAGAACTGGATCAGCCGCATCAAGTCGGCGACCACCGGGCGCCTGCTCATCGTGTACCTGGCCGCGCGCGAACTCACGGCCGCGGTCGGCCTGACCAGCCTGGGCGGCCATCCGCAGATGGTGCGGCCGCTGATCGCGCCGATGGCAGAGGGTGCCGCCGAAGCGCGCTACGGCAGCCTGCCCGATCGCATCCGCTACAAGCTGCGCGCCTTTGCCGCGGCGACCGACAACGTCGGCCTGTTCTTCGGCGAGGACATCTTCGTGGCCTTCGGCGCCATCGTGCTGATGTCGACCTTCCTGCACGAGGCTGGCATCGACGTCGAGCCGCTGCACATCGCGCTGTGGGGCATTCCGACGGCGATCTCGGCCTTCATCATCCACGCGTGGCGCCTGCGCCGGCTCGACAAGGCGTTGCACAAGGAACTGGCCAACGGCGCGCTCGCCGAAGAGGCCGCGCGCGATGAAGCCGCGAGGGCCGCATCGTGATCCTCTCGATCGACTACCTCTACTACCTGGTCGGCGCGATCCTGTTGCTGACCGCAGGGATGACGCTGGCCGACAGCCACCATCCCAAGCGCTTCACCAGTGCGCTGTTCTGGGCGCTCTATGCCCTGGTCTTCCTGGTCGGCGACCTGATCCCGCCGGTCTGGATGGGCGCGGGCGTGGTGCTGATGGCATTGATCGCCGGCTTTGGCGGCGTCGGCCACGGCAAGCACCATGCGTTGCCCGAGAAGGAAGCCAAGGCCAGCGCCGCGCGGCTGGGCCACAAGCTGTTCATCCCGGCGCTGGCGATTCCGGTGGTCACGGTCATCGGCACGGTGCTGATGAGCAAGGTGAAGATCGGCGACGCCTTCCTGCTCGACCCGAAGAACACCACGCTGGTCAGCCTGGGCGTCGGCTGCATCGTGGCGCTCATCCTCGCATGCTGGCTCACGCGTGACACGCCGGCGCAGGCGATGCGCGAATCGCGCCGCCTCACCGATGCGCTCGGCTGGGCCGTGGTGCTGCCGCAGATGCTGGGCATGCTCGGCCTGGTGTTCTCGGACGCGGGCGTCGGCAAGGCGGTGGCGTACGTCACCACGGCCTACATCAACATGGACATGCGCCTGGTCGCGGTGGTCGTCTACGTGGTGGGCATGGCGCTCTTCACCATCATCATGGGCAACGGCTTCGCGGCGTTCCCGGTGATGACGGGCGGCGTCGGCGTGCCGGTGCTGGTGGGCATCCACCACGGCGACCCGGCGGTGATGGCGGCCATCGGCATGTTCTCCGGTTACTGCGGCACGTTGATGACGCCGATGGCGGCCAACTTCAACATCGTGCCGGCCGCACTGCTGGAGCTGCCCGACAAGAACGCGGTGATCAAGGTGCAGATACCCACCGCGGCCGCGCTGTTGCTGGTCAACATCTTCCTGTTGTACTTCCTGATGTTCAGGTGATCGCATGATGCAGGTTCCAGCCACGGCGCTCGAGCGCGTCGAATCCTTGCTTGCATCGGGCCGCCGCAGGCTGCTGGGGTTGGTCGGTGCGCCGGGCTCCGGCAAGTCGACCTTCGCAGCCGCGTTGCAGGCCGCGTTCGGCGAGCGTGCGCAGGTGGTGCCGATGGACGGCTTCCACCTGGCCAACGTCGAGCTGACGCGACTTGGTCGCGCCGAGCGCAAGGGTGCGCCGGACACCTTCGACCAGGCCGGCTACGGCACGTTGCTGGAGCGGCTGCGCTCGCAGGACGACGACGAGATCGTCTACGCGCCCGAATTCCGGCGCGAGATCGAGGAGCCTGTCGCCGGGGCCATCGCGGTATTGCCGCAGACGCAGTTGATCATCAGCGAAGGCAACTACCTGCTGCATTGGCACACCATCGCGCCGCTGTTCGACGAGGTCTGGTACATCGACGTGGATGAAGCGCTCCGGCATGAGCGGCTGGTGCGGCGGCACGAGCAATTCGGTCGCAGCCCCGAGGCCGCCCGCGCATGGGTGGCCGCCACGGACGAGCCGAACGCACGGCTCATCGAGGCCAGGCGCGTGCGGGCCCATCATGTCGTGCATCTGGGCGCTTGAGGGACCATGCGATTTCCGTTGGCAGTGTGAACAGGTCCTGGACCGGGGAACGCTTGCCTGCCGCGCGTGCTCGAAGTTGGGCCGGCAATGTGCCGGGTAGCATCCCACTCCCATGACGTCCAAGTGTTCCCGCCCCGTTGAATCTGTTTCGAGTGCCCGCTGGTGGGCGATCGGTGCCGCGCTGGCGGCCCTGGCATTGGCAGGGTGCACCACGTTTTCGGCGCGGCGCATCTCCTATGACACCGAGGAGTTCGACTCCACCACCACGCATACACGTACCTTTGCGGCGACTTCCGCGCAGACCTGCGAGGCGGCGCGCCGTGCGCTGCTGAGCCAGGGCTACCTGATCACCGGCGCCAACGCCGACCTGGTGACCGGCCGCAAGAACTTCCAGCCGGCCAATGAAGTGCACCTGGAGGTCGAGGTGCGCGTGGTCTGCGCCAGGGAGGCGCAGCCGGCCAAGGGCAAGGCCAGGCGCGAAAGCACCCTGGCCTTCGTCAGTGCACTGCAGGACCGCTACAGCCTGAAGAAGACCAACAACTCCGCGAGCGTCGGCGTCGGCGTGCTGGGGTCGCTGTCGGTGCCCATTTCCGCGAGTGACGATGCCATGGTCAAGGTGGCCAGCGAGACAGTGACGGACGCCCGCTTCTATGACCGCTTCTTCGTGCTGCTGGACCAGTACCTGGCAGCGGACGTCGAGACGCAGGCGGATGATCCGCCGCCGGTGGCCGCGGCTGCGGGCCCAGCGGCGCCGACGACCGCGGGTGCAACCGGAGCAGCGGCTGCAGCGGC